>CAUTTK010000010.1:0-32237 GCA_963541475.1 uncultured Streptococcus sp.
AAGAAATCTCTTATCATGGGTGCTTATTGGGAATTACACTTGCCTTATTTCACTTACTATTTATTGATAAGTTTGTTATCTCGAATCGAAAATAAAGATTAGGGCTATGCTTAACTGTGTACTTTTAGGATTTATTTTGGAGGGAAGATTTTGTCTCTATTATTTATTATTTTAAATTTGTTTATCTTGTACAAGATTTATTCTTTGAGGCGGGAGAAATCGAAATACTTGATTTATACGGCCTATATCATATTTGGGGTAAATGTAATATATGGTATTCAATGGTTATTAAAAGAACAGATTTCAAATATTTCCACTTAATATGTATGGAAACTATAGCAAAACGCATAAGATTAAGGTTTTTGAGTACCTGTTCTTATGCGTTTTTGTAATATTGAAGATTTTCGGTAAGTTTTATACCTTTGGGAAGTCTAGTTTAGAATGCTTTCCCAACCAGAATCTCAGCCTCAATGGTAATCTCTGTCAGTTGGCTCCAGTCAATCTTGGTCTGGTCAACGTGAAAGAGGAGAGGAGTCATGCTGAGTAGGGCTTGGAGTTGTTCTGCTGTGATAGTCTTAGTCAGAGAGGCAGTTTGGCTAGATAGAATGGTGAAGTGTTCTTGGAAATGATTTTTGATATCTTGGTTAGAATAATCCTTGTTTGTCAGTTGGTCTTGTACCTTCTGGCGAATTTCCTTGAGGTGATTTTCCGTTGGGATAACCTTTATTAAGATGCCGTCTTTGGATAAAACGCGACGAAATTCTCCATAGTTGGCAGGCGAAAAGATATCAAGCAGGATATTCATGCTTGCGTCTTTTATAGGAAGTCGTGCCAAGTCGCCAATGAACCAATTGACTGCCCAGTTGGGTTCACTCTTGGCAGCGATTTGGACGGAATCTTTGGAAATATCAAAGGCATAGAAGGTTTTGTCAGGATGACTTTCTTGGAGTTGGCGAGAGTAGAAACCTTCGCCACAGCCAATATCCAAGATTGTTGTGCTAGTTTTTGAGCTTGCAAGCAAGTCAGATACAGCATCTAAAATAGCTTGGTAAAAGCCGGCTTCTAGGATTTGTTGGCGATTTTGAAAGTTTTCCTTGTCATAGTTAGCAGATTGCTTGATTTGAGGTGCCAGATTGACATAGCCAAATTTTGCCAAGTCAAAAGAATGGCGATTGCTACATTTGAGACTGCTCTCTACCAGCATCAGATTTTCTCGACAGATAGGGCAGGCAAAGGCAGTCGCAGAAGCAAAACGCTGGAGTTTGGGTTTGAGATTTATATTCATAGTTTAAGTTTATCAAAAGAGGCAAATGAAAGCAACTTTAGGATGATTTGTAATAAAATTAAATGGTAGTATAATTACTTTTCAAACTACCAAAATTAAATTGCTTTTATATACAAATTAATATATAATAATAGCTAGGAGGAAATAAGTATGTTAAAAGAAGTATTGACCGTCGCAAAAGTTGCGAAAAAATCATCACTCTTTTTAGGTGGTGTTGCATTTGGTACCCTTGGTTTGAAAATCTTAGCAAGTAAGGAAGCTAAAAAAGGTTATTCTAAAGCTTTGGCTAAGGCTTACAAATTGAAGGACGAGCTAGATGCGTCTGTTTCTGTTGTGAAGCAACATGGAGACGATGTCTTGCAAGATGCCAAATATTTGTACGAGCAAGAGAAAAAAGAAGAGCAATTAGATAGCCTTATAGGAGAATAATATGTCTTTTAAAGTGCTACATAGAGGATACCAACATATCCGACTATCATCTTCTTTTTCACTCACCTTGGATATTCAAGACTATCTTCGTTCCTTGGCGAGAGATGAAAAGGGGATTGAGTCTATCCAGTTTTACATGGATCAACAGCACTTTACTCTACGTATAAAAGAAGGCTTCTCTGTATTAGACAATGCAGAAGCCTTTTTAAAAAGAATTGATAAAGGGAAAGTTTCTGAGTTGATGACTCTTCCCATTCGTAGAGAAGAGAGTGCTTATTCTATTGTTTCAGGTGCAGCGATTAAGCGTGTGCTTTTTCGTAGTCTTGTACCGTCTCCAATTCGCTATATATGGACTTGTTATCAGGCTTTGGGTTATGTTAGAGAAGCCTATCAAACACTAGCGCGTAAGGAACTAACGATGGAGGTCTTGGACTGTTCGGCGATTTTATTGTCCTTGTTTATGAACCAATCCAAGACGGCTAGCAATATCATGTTTATGCTTGATTTGGGGAATCATTTAGATCAGTGGTCCTTGAAAAAAACTGCAACAGATTTAGAACAGAGTCTTCTTGCAAAAGAGAGCGATGTATTCTTAGTACAGGGCGATACGGTTGTTAGTATCAAGAGTTCCGATGTTCAAATAGGAGATGTCTTGGTCTTATCTCAAGGAAATGAAATTCTGTTTGATGGACAAGTAGTTTCAGGTTTAGGTATGGTCAACGAAAGCTCCTTGACGGGAGAGAGTTTTCCTGTTGAAAAAAGAGAGTTTGATTCGGTTTGTGCAAATACAGTCTTGGAGACTGGAGAGCTACGCATTCGTGTAACCGATAATCAGATGAACAGCCGTATTTTACAGCTGATTGAGTTGATGAAAAAATCTGAAGAAAACAAGAAAACGAAACAACGCTATTTCATCAAAATGGCGGACAAGGTCGTCAAATATAATTTCTTGGGTGCTGGGCTGACTTACCTATTAACAGGTTCTTTTTCTAAGGCTATCTCTTTCCTATTGGTCGATTTCTCCTGCGCTTTGAAAATCTCTACTCCTGTAGCTTATTTGACAGCTATCAAGGAGGGGTTGAACCATGAAATGGTGATTAAGGATGGAGATGTTCTGGAGAAATATCTGGAAGTTGATACTTTCTTGTTTGATAAGACGGGAACAATCACAACTAGTTATCCTATAGTTGAAAAGGTGTTACCTTTTGGGGACTATAGTGAGGAAGATATTCTCAGAATCAGTGCCTGTCTTGAGGAACACATTTATCATCCTATTGCTAATGCCATCGTCAAGCAAGCTGAGATAGAGGGGATTGAACATGAGGAAATGCATGGGAAACTCCAATATATCGCAAGCAAGGGGATCAAATCTCATATAGATGGCCAACCAGTTCTTATTGGGAATTATGTCTTGATGCAGGATGAGCAGATTCATATTAGCTCGGAACAAAATGATCTAATTGAAGAGTATAAGAGCCACTACAATCTCTTATTCTTGGCTTATCAGAATGAATTGATTGGAATGTTCTGCATCCATACTCCTTTGAGAAAAGAAGCAAAAGTAGCCTTGGAGAAACTTAAGACTCAAGGGAAAAAATTGATTCTGGCAACAGGGGACACCTTGGTTAGGACAGAGGAATTAGTCAAAGATTTGCCCTTTGATCAGGTCTATACAGACTTGAAACCTGATGGAAAATTTGAGTTAGTAGAGGAACTACAGAAAGCGGGTCACACTATTTTGATGGTTGGGGATGGATTGAATGATTCAGCGGCTCTAACCCTATCAGATATCGGTGTGGTGATGAATGAGAGTGCAGATATTTCTAAGCAGATGAGTGATATCTTATTGTTAGATAATCGCTTGGATTTCTTCCAAGAGTTGGATTGGCTATCATCATCTTTGCAAACACTCATCAAGAAGAATATTCAAGATACCGTTGTCGTAAATAGTAGTTTGATTGGCTTTGGCTTGTTTAATTGGCTCAGTCCTTCAAATCTCTCTATCTTACATAATCTAACAACCTTACGCATTGTACTGCGTAGCCTGTCTATTAATACTCAATGAAAATCAAAAAGCAAACTAGGAAGCTAGCCGCAAGCTGTACTTGAGTACGGTAAGGCGACGCTGACGTAGTTTGAAGAGATTTTCGAAGAGTATAAGGCTAGATAGATGTGCTTATCAATAACAAAAAGGAGTTACCTTTCTCGAAGTTAACTCCTTTTTTATAGGTAAATGTTGAACAGTTTAGTAAGTCAATACAAAATATTTTTTCTTTCCACGACGGATAACAGTCAGTTCGTTTTCTAACTTATCTGCGTCACTCAAGACATAGTCAAGGTCTTGGATGCGGTCGCCGTTGACGTAGATAGCTCCGTTTTGGACGTCTTCACGGGCTTGGCGTTTTGAGTTAACCATACCAGATGAGACGAGTAGTTCCACGATATTGTGATTTTCATCTGATTGAACTTGGTAGTTTGGCACTCCACGAAGTCCTTGTTTGAGCTCTTTAACCGAAAGATTTTTGATGTTTCCTGCAAAGAGTTGCTCAGTGATGTTGAGGGCTTCTTTGTAGGCTTCTTCTCCGTGAACAAGAGTCACGACTTCACGAGCCAAGACTTTTTGTGCTAAGCGTTCATGTGGCGCTGCTTCAAATTGTTTGCGGATGTCTTCAATCTCATCAAGTGACAAGAAAGTAAAAATCTTCAAGAAGCGAACAGCGTCAGCGTCCATAACATTCATCCAGAATTGGTACATTTCGTATGGAGAAGTCTTTTCAGGATTGAGCCAGACTGCATTTCCTTCTGATTTCCCAAATTTCTTACCAGTTGCATCGGTAATCAGTGGAACAGTGATTACGTGGCCAGTCTTGTCAGCCTTACGACGAAGTAATTCGGTACCAGCTGTCATATTTCCCCACTGGTCAGAACCACCGATTTGAAGAGTGACATTGTGGTCTTGGTTAAGGACGAAGAAATCGTAACCTTGCATGATTTGGTAAGCAAACTCAGTGTAAGAAATCCCTGTTTCAATCCGTTTTTTAACAGACTCTTTACTCATCATGTAGTTGACTGTGAAGTATTTTCCGATATCACGGAGGAAGTCAATGAAGCTGATGCTGCCAAACCAGTCGTAGTTGTTGACCATGACAGCCTTGTTTTCGCCATTTTCAAAATTAAGAAAACGAGAAAGTTGTCCTTGGATAGACTTGACCCAGCCATCTACTGTGTCTTTTGTTTGGAGACTACGTTCAGCATCTTTGAAGGACGGATCTCCGATGAGACCTGTAGCACCGCCAACGAGCGCATAAGGTTTGTGACCTGCTAGCTGCAAGCGACGACTTGTCAAGATTGCGACAAGGTGGCCTAGGTGAAGGCTGTCAGCGGTTGGATCGTAGCCAGTATAATAAGAAACTTGACCTTCTTCTAGGGCTTTACGCAAAGCTTCTTCATCAGTCGTTTGAAAAATCAAACCACGCTCTTTTAGCTCATCAAAAATGTGCATGTGTCTTTTCTCCTTTTTAAAAATATTGTTTCTACCTATTGTATCACAAACTTGGGCAATAGCCTAGTAGAATAGGGAAGAAAGTGGCTATTTTATTGAAAGTTTCCCTTTTATGGTATAATAGATAGAGTGAGGAAATCCATGCAAAATCAATTAAATGAATTAAAACGAAAAATGCTGGAATTTTTCCAGCTAGTAAAATCAAACATAAATCATAAAAAATCAGAGAAAGTCTCAGAAGAAAAGAAACAGGATGGGCCAGTTGGGCGAATTTTGTCTATTTTAGGGAGCATTTTGGCTACTATCAAGGGAGTTTTGAATATTCTCTTTATTCTAGGCTTTATCGGTGGGCTTTTTGGTGCTGGTGTAGCTCTTGGTTATGGAGTTGCTTTATTCGATAAGGCTAAGGTTCCGCCAGCGGAGGATTTGGTAAAGCAGGTCAAAAATGTTTCTTCCATCTCAGAAATTGTTTATGCAGATGGGAGTGTCATTGCTTCTATAGAGAGTGACTTACTGAGAACTTCTGTTTCATCTGAGGAAATATCGGACAATCTCAAAAAGGCTATCGTTGCAACTGAGGACGAACATTTTCTTGAACATAAAGGGGTTGTGCCAAAAGCTGTGATTCGGGCGACCTTGGGAACCTTTGCAGGTTTGGGCTCATCTAGCGGGGGCTCGACCTTGACCCAACAGCTAATCAAGCAACAAGTGGTCGGAGATGCTCCTACCTTGGCTCGTAAGGCTACAGAAATTGTCGATGCCCTTGCTTTAGAAAGAGTGATGGGAAAAGATGAGATCCTAACAGCCTATCTCAATATCGCTCCTTTTGGTCGAAATCATAAAGGGCAGAATATTGCAGGTGCCCAGCAAGCTGCTGAAGGGATTTTCGGTATTGATGCCAATAAGTTGAGTATTCCTCAAGCTGCCTTCCTAGCAGGTTTGCCCCAGAGTCCGATTACTTATTCTCCTTATGAAAATACTGGAGAGTTAAAGAGTGATGAAGACTTAGAACTTGGTTTGAAGCGGGCCAAGGGAGTTCTCTATAACATGTACCGTACGGGTGCTTTAACTAAGGAAGAGTACGACCAGTACAAGGATTATAATCTTAAACAAGACTTCTTGCCATCGGGAACTGTCAATGCTGTTTCAAGAGATTACCTTTACTTTACGGCTATGTCTGAAGCGACAGATCGGATGTATGATTATTTAGTTCAACAGGACAATGTCTCCAGCCAAGAGTTGAAAAAGGAAGCGGTTCAAAAGGCTTATCATGAGCGAGCGGAGCAGGAACTAAGTAAAGGCGGCTATAAAATCACGACAACGATTAATAAAAAAATCCATAACGCCATGCAAAATGCAGTTGCTAACTACGGTCGTTTGGTAGATGATGCGACTGGGCAGCCTGAAGTAGGAAATGTTTTGATGGACAATAAAACGGGCGCTGTTCTAGGTTTCGTTGGTGGTCGTAATTACCAGATAAATCAAAACAATCACGCCTTTGACACCAAGCGTTCACCAGCCTCTACAACCAAGCCTTTGCTGGCCTATGGTATTGCCATTGACCAAGGATTGATGGGAAGCGCTAGCATCTTGTCTAATTATCCGACAAAATTCTCTAATGGCAATCCTATCATGTATGTAAACAGTCCAGGTACAAGCATGATGACTCTGGGTGAAGCCCTGAATTATTCGTGGAATATCCCAGCCTATTGGACCTATCGTATGCTTCGTGAGAAGGGTGTGGATGTCAAGGGCTACATGGAGAAAATGGGTTATGAGATTCCAGAGTATGGTATCGAAAGTCTGCCTATGGGCGGTGGTATTGAAGTCACAGTTGCCCAACATACCAATGGTTATCAAACAATTGCCAATAACGGTGTCTACCATCGGAAACATGTGATTTCTAAGATTGAATCATCTGATGGTAGAGTAATTTATGAATTCCAAGATAAACCAGTTCAAGTGTACTCGAAGGCAACAGCAACGATTATGCAGAGCTTGCTTCGTGAAGTGATTTCATCTCGAATCACTTCAAGTTTCCAAACGGACTTGGCTGCTATTAATTCAAGCTTAGCGCGTGCAGACTGGATTGGTAAGACTGGTACAACCAATGAAGATGAAAATATGTGGCTCATGCTTTCGACACCAAGATTGACCCTAGGTGGTTGGCTAGGTCATGATGACAACCGCCCAATGGCCAAGGGAGCGGGGCATTATCGAAATGCAAAATATATGGCCTACTTGGTCAATGCTATCCAAGAGGCAGAGCCTGGTGTTTGGGGCAATGAACGCTTTAGTCTTGATTCTAGTGTGACGCAATCTCAGGTCCTCAGATCTACAGGGCAGAAGCCGGGTAAAGTAACTGTTAATGGAAAAACGGTGGATCTTTCAGGTTCTACTGTAACGAGCTATTGGGCCAACAAGGCAGGGGCTCCTACGACAAGCTATCACTTTGCTATTGGAGGAAGTGAATCAGATTATCAAAATGCTTGGTCAAGTATTATTGGTAGTTTCTCATCTACACCAAGTTCAAGTAGTAGTTCTAGCAGTATATCAAGTTCATCATCATCTACACAACCAAATAGTAGAAGATAGGAAAGTGGTATTGATTGCCACTTTTTTCTTTTGCCCTTTCATGTTACAATAAAGGTATGAATCAGTATCAGAAAAAGATTGTTAAAGGAACTATTTATTCGCTCTTATCTGGCTTAATCTGGGGAATCTGTGGGATTCTAGGAGAGTATTTCTTTACTCATTATCAGGTGTCCTCTGGCTGGATCACCTCTATGCGTTTGACACTGGCAGGGAGTCTTGTGCTCATTTGGTCAGCAATGCAATTAAAATCGCAAGTGCTAGATATCTGGCGAGACAAGAAAAATTACCTGCCTTTTTTGGCCTATGCTATTTTAGGAATTTTTTCAGTCCAGTATTTTTTCTATCTCTGCGTAGAATACTCAAATGCTGCGACAGCAACTATTTTACAGTTTATTAGTCCAGTTTTTATTCTCTTTTACAATCGCTTAATTTATCAAAAACGAGCGTCAAAAAGCGCTATTTTCTATGTTTTGGTTGCCATGCTGGGTGTTGGCTTGATGGCGACAAAGGGAGATCTCTCTCAGTTATCTATGACACCACTAGCGCTTGTGACAGGCTTACTGAGTGCTATGGGGGTCATGTTTAATGTCATCTTGCCTCAACCTTTTGCGAAGCGCTATGGTTTTGTTCCCACAGTTGGGTGGGGAATGATTTTGGCAGGTTTATTTAGCAATGTCCTCTCGCCAGTATATCAGCTTTCCTTTATTCTTGATATTTGGAGTATCTTGATTTGTCTCACTATTGCTTTCTTTGGGACGGCTTTTGCCTTTTTCATTTCCATGAAGGCAGTGTCCTTGGTTTCTCCCTTGGTGGTTTCTGTCATTAGTGCCAGTGAACCTCTTTCTTCTGCTTTGCTGAGTGTTTTATTTTTAGGATTGGTAGTGGATTGGTCTCTTCTTCTAGCTATGGCCTTGATTATTTTACCCATGATTTTCCTATCGATAGAAGAAGCGAAAGAAAGTAGATAAAAAGTCTTTTCTTAATTCTAAAAGTGTGCTATACTAGAATAGTCAATAAAACACGGGGAGATAGTTGTGAAGAGTGTTTTTAGGTTGTATCGGTAGGGGCTTGCTTTTACCGACAGCACGTTTTATCTCACATCCCTAAAAATCATACCTAAAAACAAACAAAAAGGCTTCAAATTTGAGGCCTTTTTTGGTAGAATAGGTATCATTAAAATGAACTAGGAGGCGCTTATGACTGCTACAAAAATGAACGCACAAGAAATTATCCAATTTATCGCCAATGCTGAAAAGAAAACCAGTGTTAAAGTAACCTTTGAGGGGGAACTTGCAACTGCTGTACCAAGCTCTGTTGTCAAACTAGGGAATGTCCTATTCGGAGACTGGAAGGATGTGACTCCGCTTCTAGATGGCTTGGTAGAAAATCAAGACTATGTTGTTGAGCAAGACGCTCGTAATTCAGCAGTTCCTTTGCTAGATAAACGTGCTATCAATGCTCGTATCGAGCCAGGTGCTATTATACGTGACCAAGTTGAAATTGGTGATAATGCTGTTATCATGATGGGAGCCGTTATCAATATCGGTGCTGAAATCGGTGCAGGAACTATGATTGACATGGGTGCTATCCTTGGTGGCCGTGCTATCGTGGGGAAAAACAGTCACGTTGGTGCAGGTGCTGTTCTTGCAGGTGTGATTGAGCCAGCTAGCGCAGAACCAGTCCGTGTTGGAGATAATGTTCTTATCGGGGCCAATGCAGTGGTTATCGAAGGAGTCCAAATCGGTAGTGGTTCAGTTGTCGCAGCAGGAGCTATTGTTACTCAAGATGTCCCAGAAAACGTGGTAGTAGCAGGTGTTCCAGCTCGCATTATCAAAGAAATTGATGCCCAAACTCAACAAAAAACAGCGCTAGAAGATGCGCTTCGTACCTTGTAATTGTAAATGAAAAATAGAGGCGGAACCCTTTTCCAGCCTCTTTCTGCTATATAGGAGGACAGATAGATGTTAGATTTGATTCAGACTAGACGAGATTTGCACCAGATTCCAGAGATTGGCTTGGAGGAGTTCAAGACTCAGGCTTATCTGCTGGATGTGATTGAGAAATTGACTGCGGGCAAGGAGTTTGTTCAAGTTCGTACTTGGCGGACAGGTATTTTGGTTTATTTGCAGGGAAGTCAGCCAGAGCGTACTATTGGTTGGAGAACAGATATTGATGGCCTGCCTATTGTCGAACAAACAGGATTTCCTTTCGCTTCTCAGCACCAAGGTCGCATGCACGCCTGTGGACATGATTTCCACATGACCATTGCCTTGGGCTGTCTTGAGCGCGCACTTGAGGAGCAACCCAAGAACAATCTGCTCTTTCTGTTTCAACCTGCTGAAGAAAATGAAGCTGGTGGCATGCTCATGTATGCGGATGGCGCTTTTGGAGACTGGTTGCCAGACCAGTTTTATGGTCTTCATGTTCGACCAGATTTGAAGGTTGGTCAGATTGCGACCAATACTCATACACTCTTTGCAGGGACTTGCGAGGTGAAGATCCGTTTCAAAGGCAAAGGAGGACACGCGGCCTTTCCTCATGAAGCTAATGACGCTTTGGTAGCGGCTAGTTACTTTGTGACCCAAGTGCAGTCAGTTGTCAGCCGCAATGTCAACCCAATCGAGGGAGCGGTGGTGACCTTTGGCCTGTTCCAAGCTGGAACAACAAACAATGTCATCACAGACACAGCCTTTTTACATGGAACTATTCGGGCCTTGACGCAGGACATGAGTCTCTTGGTGCAAAAGCGGGTCAAAACAATTGCAGAAGGAGTTGCAGCTGCCTTTGATATGGAAGTCGAAGTGGAACTCAAACAAGGGGGATACTTGCCTGTTGAGAACAATCCAGCCTTGGCGCGTGAACTGATGGATTTCTTTGAAGAAAAAGAGGGAATTGAGTTGATTGATATCGAGCCTGCTATGACAGGTGAAGACTTTGGTTATCTCCTTTCAAAAGTTGATGGCGTTATGTTTTGGCTGGGTATTGATAGTCCCTACGCCCTTCATCACCCTCAGATGAGTCCTAAGGAAGAGGCTCTAGCAATTGGGGTGGATGCGGTCTCTAGTTTCCTGAAAAAGAAGGCAGCAGAGTAGAGGAATTGGCTATGAAATCGGAATTACGCAAGCAAGTCTTGCAAGAAATGAAGGCTATACCTAGAGAGCAAAAACAGGCTATGGATCAAGTTTTAACTGAGCATTTCTTGCACCACCTCTTTTACCAAGAAGCCAAGACAATTGCAACCTATCTCTCTTTTCCTCATGAGTTTCAAACGCAGGAACTGATTGAGCAGGCGCTGAGGGATGGCAAGAAGGTTCTAATACCAAAAACCTATCCCAAGGGGCGCATGGACTTTGTGGTCTATGATTCGCAACAACTGGTCAAAACTTCCTTTGGCTTACTGGAACCACAGGGAGAGTTGGAGGTGGCGGATGCCTCTCAGATTGATTTGATTCATGTTCCTGGCTTGGCTTTTACGACGGAAGGATATCGGATTGGATACGGTGGAGGTTATTATGACCGCTATCTAGAACATTTTACTGGTTATAGTATGAGTACAATCTATCCTTGTCAAATTCAGGATTTTAGCCCTGAAAGTCATGATATTCCTGTTCAGGAGGTACTGATTGATGAAAGAAATCTTTGATAGGCGTTACCCTGTGACGAGTTTCTTTCTCTTAGTGACGGCCTTGGTATTTCTACTAATGTTAGTGACCACAGGAGGAAACTTTTACAGGGCGGATACCCTATTTCGATTTGGGGCAATGTATGGGCCTGCCATTCGCCTCTTTCCAGAGCAGATTTGGCGTCTCTTCTCTGCCATTTTTGTCCATATTGGATGGGAGCATTTCATTGTCAATATGCTTTCGCTTTATTATCTTGGAAGGCAGGTAGAGGAGATTTTCGGTTCTAAGCAGTTTTTCTTTCTCTATCTTTTATCAGGAATGATGGGTAATCTCTTTGTTTTTGTATTTAGTCCCAAATCCTTAGCAGCAGGAGCATCCACCTCTCTTTACGGACTATTTGCCGCGATTATCATTCTTCGTTATGCTACGCGTAATCCTTATATCCAGCAGTTGGGGCAATCTTATCTGACACTTTTTGTAGTTAACATTATTGGGAGTGTTCTGATTCCAGGAATCAGCCTAGCTGGCCATATCGGTGGTGCAGTTGGTGGCGCATTTCTAGCAGTTATCTTTCCAGTCCGAGGAGAAAGACGGATGTATAGCGCTAGTCAGAGATTGGTCGCGACAGTGTTGTTCGTAGGACTCGCAGTCTTGCTTTTCTACAAGGGAATGGGAATGTGACGACTAATACTCAATGAAAATTAAAGAGCAAACTAGAAAACTAGCCGCAGGCTGTACTTGAGTACGGCAAGGCAACGTTGACGTGGTTTGAAGAGATTTTCGAAGAGTATAATATGTAAACTTGAATAAGAAAAAAGCTACTTAAAAAATGAGTAGCTTTTAATGTGTTTTGGAACCATTCGAAACAACACAGCAAAGTTAAAATAAGGCTTTGTCCGTATACAACTTGAAAAAGTGCGCACCGATTCGGTGCTTTTTTGTTTTACTATACTAATTTATTCTACTCTTATTTTAATGAAAAGACAAATGCAAGTATAGCGCTTTCAATAGTTTTTATGAAATTGCTAGATTCAAGTATAGAATTTGCTTAATTGATGTGTGTCTAATCTTGATATATAGTTTATTGAAGCTAGAATAGTACACTATAGTTGCTAAAATATTTCTAGAAATTAATTTAACTTTCCTAATCAATTTGTTCATATCTTATTTCAATCTACTATATAAAAGAAGAACTAGGATGCTGAATGTTCCTAGCTCTTCTTTTATACAAATTATTTTATTCCTTCTCAGCCAATTCTTTTCCCAGTTGGATAATGTAATCTTTCAAATCATCCTTGACTTGTGGGTGCTTGAGGGCGTAGTCAATAGATGTTTTCATAAAGCCAAACTTATCCCCAACATCGTAACGAGCTCCTGTAAATTCACGGGCGAAAACACGTTGTGTTTTATTGAGAGTATCGATTGCATCGGTAAGCTGGATTTCATTCCCAGCACCAGGAGCTTGCTTTTCGAGGATATCAAAAATTTCTGGTGTGAGAAGATAGCGACCGATAATTGCCAAATCACTTGGAGCATCTTCGGGAGCTGGTTTTTCAACGAAAGTTTCGACACTATAGAGGCCGTTGATTCCTTCTCCTTGAGGAGCAATGACTCCATATGATGAAACGTCTTCATGTGGTACGGGCATGACAGCAATGGTTGATGCGTGTGTTTTTTCGTAATCATTCATCAGTTGTTTTGTCAAAGGAACGGCCTTCTCCTCTGTGATGTCCATAAGGTCATCACCTAGCATAACAACGAAAGGTTCATTCCCGATAAATGCTTTAGCTTGTAAGACAGCGTCTCCGAGGCCACGAGGATGACTTTGACGAATAAAATGGAGGCGAATTCCAGTAGTTTCATCCACTAATTTCAGTAAGTCATGTTTTCCTTTTTCTTTGAGGTTGTATTCAAGCTCAAAGTTTGAGTCAAAGTGATCCTCAATAGAACGTTTTGATTTACCAGTGACAACCAGAATATCTTCAATACCTGATTTAAGAGCTTCTTCTACGATAAATTGGATAGTTGGTTTGTCCACAATTGGCAACATTTCTTTAGCAAGTGCCTTGGTTGCTGGTAAAAATCGAGTCCCGAGTCCAGCGGCAGGGATGACTGCCTTTCTAACTTTTGATGTCATAAGAATCCTTTCTATAGAGGGTTAAGACCACTCATTTTCTGCTTTAAATTCATTGTTCATGATGTCATAAATGGCATCTTTGATATTGGTTCCGTGGTAAATAACTTGGTAAATGGCCTGTGTAATTGGCATATAAACTCCAAGTTCTTGCGCTAGCTCATAGGCTGCTCGAGTTGTTGAAATTCCTTCAATCACCATGCCCATATTGGCTTCGATATCAGCTAGGGATTCTCCACGACCAAGGGCGTCTCCAGCTCTCCAGTTACGAGAGTGGATGGAGGTTCCCGTTACGATCAAATCTCCCACACCAGACAAGCCACTATAGGTCAAAGGACTAGCCCCGAGTGCTACCCCTAGGCGGGTAATTTCTGCCAAGCCTCGAGCGATGATGGCTGCTTTAGCATTGTCACCAAATCCCAAACCATGTAAAGCTCCGGCACCGACAGCGATAATATTTTTAAGAGCACCAGCGGTTTCAACTCCGATAACATCCGTATTGGTATAAAGTCGGAAGTAGTGATTACTAAAGAGTTCTTGAACGTATTGAGCTGTTTGTAAATCTTTAGAAGCAGCTGTGATTAAAGTTAGGTCACGCACAATGGTCTCTTCTGCATGGCTAGGACCTGAGACAACGACGATATCACTGCGGAGCTGTTCAGGAATTTCTTCTTCAAGGATGGTTGATAATCGTTTATGGCTATCGGGTTCTAATCCCTTTGATGCGTGCATGATGATAGCCTTATGGTCCAGGGTTTGTGCAACTTGTTGGGCAACAAGTCGTGTTACTTTTGTTGGGACAACAAACAAAATCGCATCCACATCTTTTAATGCCTCTGCTAAGTCAGTGTAGGCAATAATTTTTTCATCTAAAACGACATCTTTAAAGTAGTGTTTATTAGTATGGTGTGTATTAATTTCATTGATTTGTTCGGGAATATTTCCCCAAATACGTACCTCGTGTCCATTGTCATTTAAGACTTGTGAAAGGGCAGTTCCCCAAGAACCAGGCCCCAAGACGGCGACGGTTTGTTTTTTCATGTTTTCCTCCCTGATAGAGTTCTCTCTTTTATTTTATCACATTATAGGGGATTTTGCACTTGCATTGCTGGGGGAGTGGTGGCTTTATTGTTTGAAGAATACACAAAAACCGAGACGAAGTATTAAAGTCTTAGTCTTTAGTTCTGACAGATAGTTTGATTCAGTATATGCTATAATAGAGGTAAACAACTCAGGAGGTTCTTGTAGGTTGCGAGAGTTTGGCGAAAAAATTAAAAGATTACGTTTGGCTAAAAAAATCAGTCGTTCAGAATTTTGTGGTGATGAGTCTGAATTAAGTATTCGTCAATTAATTAGAATTGAAAATGGAGAATCCAGACCAACACTAACAAAGTTAAAATATATCGCTGAACGTTTGGGGGTTGAAGATTACAAGTTGATGCCAAGCTATATAGAGTTGGATAAGGAATATCTAGAATTGAAGTATTTCTTGATGAGGACTCCTACATACGAAGATGAAACTATCGCCCAAAAGAAAGAGAGTATTTTTGATAAGATTTTTGAAGAATATTATGATAGACTTCCTGAGGAAGAAAGGTTTATCATAGATGTTTTACAAGCATATGATGATTTTGGTTGGTGGCATGATGATAGCAATTTAGGAATGATTTTACAAGAGTATTTCGATCACATTTTGTTGAAATCAGAATATGAAGTTAACGATATTTTAATCATAAAGCTATTTTTGGTAAGATTAGTACACCAAGATACGATAATAGATGAGATTGAAGTGAATACCTTCTTAGTAATAGCTGATAAAATTTTACAACAAGTTGAGATGTTTGATATTGAATATTCATTTCTAATCAGAGATTCATTACTTTTGTTGTTAGGAATATTTGAAAAAATTGCTAATTATAGTCAATTTGAAGATATTCTTTACAAATTAAATGAAATTACCTCAAAGTCATACGACTATCAGAAGAAACCAATTATTCGACTATGGGAGTGGCGCTATGCATTATTTGTAAAAAAAGATTATCCAGTAGCTGAAAATTATTTTCAAGAAGCAAAAGTATTTGCTAGAATGATTGATAATCGTCATTTGATAGAACAGCTAGAAAAACAATGGCAACATGACCTCCAAGATTTTTTTAAAAATAAACATTAGAAAATAAAAAAGTGACAAAAATGTCATTAGTTAAAAAGACCGAGAGAAAGTTTTCGAAATCATAAAAACGCATGATATCAGGTGTTTAAAAACTTGATATTATGCGTTTTATCGTTTAAAGAGTTATTATGTTTTTCCCTTAGATTGAGTTCGTATCTAGTTTCTTTTTATACTAATTGAGTACTCATTAGTAGATAAGTTGTTGAAATTAGTGACATTTATGACCTTGGCGAATGTGTAACATAGAAGTATAATAATCCTGTAGAAAAAATAAGGAGAGAAAATATGTTAGTGCTAGTTGTTGCCATTTTTTGGATTTATAAATAATAAAGATAGAATGGGAAGGTCTATGTTAGAACTAAAAAATATTAGTAAAAGTTACAGACAAGGGACGCTAAAAAATAATGTCTTAAGAGAAATAAATTTTAAGGTAGTTGAAGGAGAATTTGTATCGATAATGGGACCATCAGGTTCGGGCAAATCGACATTTATCAATATTTTAGGACTGATTGATTCTGAATTTGAAGGAGAATATATATTAGACGGAAAAAGTATTGAGAAGTTAAATGAAAATCAACAAGCAAGTTACCGTAATCGTGATATTGGATTTGTTTTTCAACAATTTCATCTTATTGATGAATATACTGTTAAAGAAAATATTTTATTATCATTTCTATATTCTGACCAACAGCCAGATATAGAATACATTGATAGTTTATTACAAGATTTGGGACTTATAGATAAGATGAATGAGTACCCAAGTCATTTATCAGGTGGGCAGAAGCAACGAGTCGCTTTAATTAGAGCTCTTGCTCATAAACCTAGATTTCTTATAGCAGATGAACCTACAGGTGCATTAGATGAAAAAAATAGGAATGAGATATTACAAATTTTACAGAATTTGAATCATTCTGGAACGACAATTATTGTAGTAACTCACGATGAGTTTGTTGCCAGTCATTGTAGAACAAGGTATCGAATGAAAAATGGGTATCTAACATCTGAAGGAGAAGGATTACATGAAGTTTAAAAAGCTGTTAATAGATACTCTAAAGCTGTTAAAGAGGAATAAAAGACAAAGCATTCTGACATCCTTAGCCATCACAGTGGCAACATTTGTTTTATTAGTAATACTATCAAGTTCTTCCTATACAACTTCTACATTAGGTAATGATTTAAAGATAGAAGAAGATACAGCAACAATGACTTATACTCCTCAAAATATGTTGGATATTAGAGGGTTTACACAGGAAGATAAACAATTGGTTGAGCAAACTATTGGAAAACCTGCAAGACTTTCTGCCAGCTCTTATGCCTTGTATGCTGAAACGTATTTTAATGATTCTAAGCAGAATCTTAGTTTTCGAACATTAGGCGATTTGAATAAGAATGGTTTAGTTGTGCCTGCTTTATTAAAAGGAAGAGCATTAGAGGAACTAGATGGAGGTGTCGCTATTAGCGATAAGGCTCTCATGTTATTGACTCGAAAGGAAAATATTGAAACTTTTTTAGGAGAGACTATCAATATATCTGGAAAAGAATATCCAATTCAGGCAATATATTATGGATCAGCTGTTAATGAAAGATTACCTTCTTTATTGGTTACCAATGAAATCAAAGAGTTACTTTTAGGAGGAAGGGAATATTTTGATGAATTAGTAGTAGAAACTAATCAGTTGGAGAATATTAATAAGGCTTTATCTGCTTTAGATACTTATGGAATATTCCGCAAGGAAGGAACTTATGGATATATAGATAATAGAAGGGTATATGAGGAAACAAAGACCCAAGCTACTACAATATTAAATTTCATTGCACTGTTATCAAGCATTTCAATTTTTGTAGCTGGTTTTGGGGTTATGAATGCTATGTTGTCTTCTGTTAGCGAACGTAGCAAGGAGATAGCCATTCGTCGAGCTTTAGGGGCTAAAAAATCTGATATTTATCAATCGTATATGATGGAGGGGATTCTTTTATCACTTCTGGGAGCTATAACTGGTATTGGAGTAGCGACATTATTTGTTGTTTTAATGAACATGAGTGGTTTTGTTACGACATTAACTCTGGATCATATTTTGATTACTCTATTCACAACGGGTGTATTTGGAATTGTATTTAGTATTATGCCTGCAATGGTTGCAGCAAATAAAAATGTTATTGAAGGTCTAAGGTAATGATGGATGTGAATTTAAAGGAGGTAAAATGAAATTTACAAAAATAGATGGAGTATTTTCTCTAATGTTAATTGTGGAATTTACAATATGTTTTTTTACACTAGATAATTTTAATCTTTTTCAATTTATGTTATTCGTACAAATTATACCGTCAATATTATTAGCTTTGTTATCGGGAAGTATTTCTTCTAGAAGTAAGCACAGCTGGGTGTTATTAATTATTTTTGGAATGATCTATGCCTTAATGATGTTTGGAATTTTCAGAGTTACTCCTATGACGCTTATAGAACAAAATACGATTCAATCTGAAACTTCCGTATTTACATTCAATAGAAATTTACAGTTAGGAACTTATTTTGGATTTTTCCTACAGGAATTTTTACTAGGAGCTTTTATTTGCACTATTTCAAAAATTTTTGGAAGAATTAAACAAGGGAAATTTTAATGAAGACTGCATTAAAAAGAAGAATTGCTTTTGCAGTTATTTAGAAAATGATATTATTGAAATGGTGTAACATTTGGAGAAAATTATTTTTGAACGAAAAAGATTTGAGTATGTCGGTCCTAAGAGAAAGCAAGTAAAGGACTTTATGATTCTAAAAAATTTCATGTCTAAGATAATTCAAGTTGAAATCAGAGTGGAGGGATACTTGTTAGACCTTCTTATTTTAAAAGAGATGAGTCTAGAATTCTATAATTTAGATTTTCTTTCTTTGCCCTATGATGTCAATATAGATGTGAAAGAAGTTGTAGAGGATGTTGATTTAACAGTCTATAAGAATAGTAAATATAGGGAGTTTAATTTCTTTAAAAATATTTGTAAATGATATTTTTGAAAGTCTATCCATCCCTATATTAGAATTGCTACAACAAGTTTTCAACACTTGTTTCAATTGAATATACTAAAACCGAGACGAAGGGATAAACTCTTAGTCTCGGTTTTCATATTTCTTAAAGAATGGCTAGGTTTATTTCAATTGATCGGTGATGTCTTTTGATAGCAACATTCCCAGATGATAAGTTTTATTGATGTAAGCAATGACATCATTGATATTTTCAGTCGTTTGAATTTTCTCTTTGATGTCAGCCCTGAATGTTTCATCCTTTAAAAGTTGTTCTTGATAGAGTTTCTGAAGTCTCTCTTTTTCATATTTGTTGAGAAGAAAAAGGAAAACCAAGCTAATAACAACGAGGACATAAGCATATTGGCTCATAGAATATCTCCTTGGATAGTGAAGAAGTAGTGAAAGGATAGTTTAGGTAGAATAGTATCATACCAAGCTAAATTCCGTACAAGATTTAGCTTAAGTACTTAGATTACTTATCAATCAAGTAATTGGAAGACTAGTAAAGCGTTTAGGCAAGTGTCTTTGGTTACGACGTAAAGAAATATACATCGATTATATTTATGTTTCTTTACTAGTGAAGCAGTTAGCTAGTCCGCCTATAAGCGGCTAGCGTCTAACAATTGGGAACTTTAGTTCCAATTGTTAGTACTGAATCACATCTTCTCAGGTGCTTCTACTCCAAGCAAGCGAAGGGCTTCTTTGAGAACGACTGCGGTTGCGTAGCTAAGGGCTAGACGGCTATCGCGTTCTGGGCTTTCATCCAAGATACGTGTATGTGCATAGTACTTGTTGAAGGCTTGAGCTAGACTAATTGCAAATTTAGCAATGATAGAAGGTTCAAAGTTATCTGCCGCACGGTTGATAATACGTGGGAAGTCTTGGATGAGTTTAATGATTTCCCAGCTTTCAGCATCATTCAAGCTATATTTCTCCGCTGTTTCAGGTTTGAAATCGGCTTTGCGTAAGATAGATTGGATACGAGCGTAGGCGTATTGAACATAAGGTCCAGTTTCTCCCTCGAAGGATACCATAGCCTCTAGGTCGAAGTCGTATCCATTTGTACGGTCGGTTTTGAGGTCATAGAATTTAATGGCTCCAACCCCAACAGCATGGGCTACTTGGTTTTTGTTTTCAAGTTCAGGATTTTTAGCCTCGATTTGAGCCTTGGCACGACTAACAGCCTCTGCAATAGTAGGCTCTAGCAAGATGACATTCCCTTTACGAGTAGAGAGTTTTTTTCCTTCTTTTGTAACCAAACCACAAGGAACGTGAGTAATGTCGTCACTCCAGTCGTAACCCATCTCTTGCAAGACAGCTTTGAGTTGTTTAAAGTGGGCAGATTGCTCTTGACCAACGACGTAGATAGATTTGGCAAATTGGTATTCGTTTTTACGGTAAAGGGCTGCAGCCAAGTCACGTGTGATATAGAGAGTTGCACCATCAGATTTCTTGATAAGGGCTGGATGTTCAATTCCATATTTCTCAAGATTCACAACTTGGGCACCTTCTGATTCAACAAGAAGGCCTTTTTCAGAAAGAATGTCTACAACTGCATCCATCTTATCGTTGTAGAAGGCTTCTCCGTTATAGCTGTCAAAGTCCACCTTCAACTCATTGTAAAGGCGGTTAAATTCCACTAAACTTTCATCACGGAACCATTGCCAAAGTGCAAGAGCTTCCTCATCTCCATTTTCCAGTTTACGGAACCATTCGCGTGCTTCTTCATCCAAGCTAGGGTCGTTTTCAGCTTCAGCATTGATGCGGACATAGAGTTTAAGAAGTTCATCGATTGGATGAGCTTTTACAGCTTCTTCGTCACCCCATTTTTTGTAGGCAACAATCAGCATCCCAAACTGTTTACCCCAGTCTCCCAAATGATTGACCTTGACCGTTTGATAACCGATTTTTTTGAAAATATGTGACAAGCTATCTCCGATAACAGTTGAGCGCAGATGACCAATAGAGAATGGTTTAGCGATATTGGGACTAGACATATCGATAACAACATTTTCTTGTTTACCAATATGTTGGTCAGCATAGTGTTCTTTTTCAGTGATAACAGCTTGTAATACTTGAGCAGAAATGGCAGATTTATCAAGGAAAAAGTTGACGTAAGGGCCAGTTGCAACAACCTTTTCAAAGGCTTGGCTGTTAATCTTTTCAGCCAGGTCAGCCGCAATCATTTGAGGTGCTTTACGTTCGACTTTTGCAAGAGAAAAAGCAGGGAAAGCAATGTCTCCCATTTCTGAGTTTTTAGGGGTTTCCAGTAAATTTAAAATAGCCTCTTGGTCCAGGCTATCAATGATGCTAGCCAATTCGCTAGCAATCAATTCTTTTGTATTCATTAAGAGCTCCTTTTTGGACTTTTCTACTATTTTATCACAATTTTAAAGAAAGAAGAAAAAATTTTTGAAATCTCCTAATTTTTTGGTATAATATAGTTATAAAATTAGTTATAAATATTCACATAAGAGGATTTTATGAGAAAAAGAGATCGTCATCAGTTAATAAAAAAAATGATTACTGAGGAGAAATTAAGTACACAAAAGGAAATTCAAGATCGGTTGGAGGCGCACAATGTCTTTGTGACGCAGACAACTCTGTCTCGTGATTTGCGCGAAATCGGCTTGACCAAGGTCAAGAAAAATGATATGGTGTATTATGTACTAGCAAATGAGACAGAAAAGATTGATTTGGTGGAATTTTTGTCTCATCATTTAGAAGGCGTTGCAAGAGCAGAGTTTACCCTGGTGCTTCATACCAAATTGGGGGAAGCCTCTGTTTTGGCAAATATTGTAGATGCAAACAAGGATGAATGGATTTTAGGAACAGTTGCTGGTGCCAATACCTTATTGGTCATTTGTCGAGACCAGCACGTTGCCAAACTCATGGAAGATCGTTTGCTAGATTTGATGAAAGATAAGTAAGGTCTTGGGAGTTGCTCTCAAGACTTATTTTTGACAAGGAGAGACGGAAAATGGCGACAGAAAAGCTATCACCTGGCATGCAACAGTATGTGGATATTAAAAAGCAATATCCAGATGCTTTTTTACTCTTTCGGATGGGTGATTTTTATGAATTATTTTATGAGGATGCGGTCAATGCTGCGCAGATTCTGGAAATTTCTTTAACGAGTCGCAACAAGAATGCGGACAATCCGATCCCTATGGCGGGTGTTCCCTATCATTCTGCCCAACAGTATATCGATGTCTTGATTGAGCAGGGCTATAAGGTAGCCATTGCAGAGCAGATGGAAGATCCTAAACAGGCAGTTGGGGTTGTGAAACGAGAAGTTGTTCAGGTTATTACGCCAGGGACAGTGGTCGATAGCAGTAAGCCAGACAGTCAGAACAATTTCTTGGTTGCTATAGACCGTGATGGCAGTCAGTTTGGCCTCGCTTATATGGACTTGGTAACAGGTGACTTCTATGTGACAGGTCTTTTGGATTTCACGCTGGTTTGTGGGGAAATCCGCAATCTCAAGGCTCGAGAAGTGGTGCTGGGCTATGACTTGTCCGAGGCGGAAGAACAGATTCTCAGTCGCCAGATGAATCTGGTGCTTTCCTATGAGAAAGAAGGCTTTGAAGACCTTCATTTACTGGATTCACGATTAGCAGCTGTGGAGCAAGCGGCATCTAGTAAGCTGCTCCAGTATGTCCATCGGACCCAGATGCGGGAATTGAACCACCTCAAACCTGTTATCCGTTATGAAATCAAAGATTTCTTGCAGATGGATTATGCGACCAAGGCTAGTCTGGATTTGGTTGAGAATGCCCGTTCAGGCAAGAAGCAAGGTAGTCTTTTCTGGCTTTTGGATGAAACCAAAACGGCTATGGGAATGCGGCTCTTGCGTTCTTGGATTCATCGCCCCTTGATTGATAAGGAGCGAATCGTCCAACGTCAAGAGGTGGTGCAGGTCTTTCTCGACCATTTCTTTGAGCGCAGTGATTTGACAGACAGTCTCAAAGGTGTTTATGATATCGAACGCTTAGCTAGTCGGGTTTCTTTTGGCAAGACCAATCCCAAGGATCTCTTGCAGCTGGCGACTACCTTGTCCAGTGTGCCAAGGATTCGTGCGATTTTAGAAGGGATGGAGCAACCTGCTCTAGCTTATCTCATCGAACAATTGGATGGAATCCCTGAGTTGGAGAGCTTGATTAACGCTGCCATTGCTCCTGAAGCTCCTCACGTGATTACGGAAGGTGGCATTATCTGTACGGGATTTGATGAGACCTTAGACAAGTACCGCCGCGTTCTCAGAGAAGGAACTAGCTGGATTGCTGAGATCGAAGCTAAGGAGAGAGAAAACTCTGGCATCAGCACACTCAAGATTGACTATAATAAAAAGGACGGTTACTATTTCCATGTGACCAATTCACAACTGGGAAATGTTCCAGCCCACTTTTTCCGCAAGGCGACGCTGAAAAACTCAGAACGCTTTGGAACCGAAGAATTAGCCCGTATCGAGGGAGATATGCTTGAGGCGCGTGAGAAGTCAGCTAACCTCGAATACGAAATCTTTATGCGCATTCGTGAAGAGGTCAGTAAGTACATTCAGCGTTTACAAGCTTTAGCTCAAGGAATTGCGACGGTTGATGTCTTACAGAGTCTAGCAGTTGTGGCTGAAACCCAGCATTTGATTCGACCTGAATTCGGAGACGACTCACAAATTGACATCCAGAAAGGGCGCCATGCTGTCGTTGAAAAGGTTATGGGGGCTCAGACCTATATTCCAAATACGATTCAGATGGCAGAAGATACCAGTATTCAACTGATTACAGGGCCCAACATGAGTGGGAAGTCAACCTACATGCGTCAGCTAGCCATGACGGCAGTTATGGCCCAGCTAGGCTCTTATGTACCGGCAGAAAGCGCCTATTTGCCGATTTTTGATGCGATCTTTACCCGTATCGGAGCAGCCGATGATTTGGTTTCAGGTCAATCAACCTTTATGGTGGAGATGATGGAGGCCAACAATGCCATTTCGCATGCGACCAAGAACTCACTCATTCTCTTCGATGAATTGGGACGGGGAACTGCAACTTATGATGGGATGGCTCTTGCCCAGTCCATCATCGAATATATCCATGAGCATATTGGAGCCAAGACCCTCTTTGCGACCCACTACCATGAATTAACTAGCCTTGAGGCTAGTCTGGAACACTTGGTCAATGTTCATGTGGCAACCTTGGAGCAGGATGGGCAGGTCACCTTCCTTCATAAGATTGAACCAGGCCCAGCTGACAAATCTTACGGTATTCATGTTGCTAAGATTGCTGGTTTGCCAGCAGACCTTCTAGCAAGGGCGGATAAGATTTTGACGCAACTAGAGAGCCAGGGTACAGAAAGTCCTGCTCCAATGAGGCAAACAAGTGCTGTCACTGAACAGATTTCACTCTTTGATGCGCCAGCAGAGCATCCTATCCTAGCAGAATTAGCTAAACTAGATATATACAACATGACACCTATGCAGGCTATGAATGTCTTGGTCGAGTTAAAACAAAAATTATAAAGCCAAGAATGACTAGTCATTCTAGCTATATCAAGGAGACTTCTTTGACAAGTTTTCACTTTTTTGCTAGAATAACATCACACAAACAGAATGAAAAGGAGCTGACGCATTGTCGCTCCCTTTTGTCTATTTTTTAAGGAGAAAATATGCTGATTCAGAAAATAAAAACCTACAAGTGGCAGGCCTTGGCTTCGCTCCTGATGACAGGATTGATGGTTGCTAGTTCACTTTTGCAACCGCGTTATCTGCAGGAAGTGTTAGACGCCCTACTTGCTGGAAAATATGAAGCTATTTATAGTATCGGGGCTTGGTTGATCGGTGTGTCCTTGGTCGGTCTGGTTGCTGGTGGGCTTAATGTTATCCTTGCAGCCTATATTGCTCAAGGAGTTTCATCCGATCTTCGGGAGGATGCCTTCCGTAAAATCCAAACCTTTTCTTATGCCAATATTGAACAATTTAATGCGGGAAATCTAGTCGTTCGCATGACAAATGATATCAATCAGATTCAGAACGTCGTCATGATGACCTTCCAAATTCTTTTTAGACTTCCCCTCTTGTTCATCGGTTCGTTTATCCTTGCAGTTCAAACCCTCCCCTCCCTGTGGTGGGTGCTTGTTCTCATGGTAGTCTTGATTTTTGGCTTGACTGCTGTCATGATGGGGATGATGGGGCCACGTTTTGCCAAGTTTCAAACCCTTCTTGAGCGTATCAATGCCATTGCCAAGGAAAATCTGCGCGGTGTTCGTGTGGTCAAGTCCTTTGTCCAAGAAAAAGAGCAGTTTGCGAAGTTTACAGAGGTCTCAGACGAGCTTCTCGGTCAAAATCTTTATATCGGCTATGCCTTTTCAGTAGTGGAACCCTTTATGATGTTGGTCGGTTATGGGGCGGTCTTCCTCTCTATTTGGCTAGTTGCAGGAATGGTTCAGTCGGATCCGTCTGTTGTTGGTTCCATTGCTTCCTTTGTCAATTACCTAAGCCAGATTATCTTTACCATTGTTATGGTTGGATTTTTGGGGAATTCTGTCAGTCGTGCTATGATTTCCATGCGTCGTATTCGAGAAATTCTAGACGCAGAGACAGCCATGACCTTCAAGGATGTCCCTGATGAAAAGTTGGTTGGCAGTCTTAGCTTTGAAAATGTAACCTTTACCTATCCAATGGACAAGGAACCAATGCTGAAAGATGTGAGCTTTACTATAGAACCTGGACAAATGGTTGGTGTAGTTGGAGCGACTGGTGCAGGAAAGTCAACCTTGGCTCAATTGATTCCACGTCTCTTTGACCCACAGGAGGGTGCTATCAAAATCGGAGGCAAGGATATTCGAGAAGTGAGTGAAGGAACCCTGCGCAAAACTGTTTCTATCGTTCTTCAGCGTGCCATTCTCTTTAGTGGAACAATTGCAGACAACTTGAGACAGGGTAAGGGAGATGCCACTCTATTTGAAATGGAACGCGCAGCCAATATTGCTCAGGCTAGCGAATTCATTCATCGTATGGAGAAAACCTTTGAAAGTCCAGTTGAGGAACGGGGGACCAATTTCTCTGGTGGGCAAAAACAAAGGATGTCGATTGCGCGTGGGATTGTCAGCAATCCACGTATTCTGATTTTTGATGATTCGACCTCGGCCCTAGATGCTAAGTCAGAGCGCCTAGTGCAAGAAGCCTTGAATAAGGATTTGAAGGGAACAACAACCATTATCATCGCGCAAAAGATTAGCTCGGTTGTTCATGCAGACAAGATCTTGGTTCTAGATCAGGGACGATTGATTGGTCAAGGCAGGCATGCAGACTTAGTTGCCAATAATGCCGTTTACCGTGAAATCTATGAAACACAGAAAGGAAAGGAGGAATAAAATGAAGACAGTTCAATTTTTCTGGCATTACTTTAAGGTCTACAAGTTCTCATTTGTGGTTGTTATCTTGATGCTGGTTCTATCAACTCTTGCCCAAGCCCTCTTTCCGGTCTTTTCTGGACAAGCGGTAACAGAGCTAGCCAATTTAGTTCAAGCTTATCAAGATGGCAATCCAGAACTTGTTTGGCAAAGCCTATCAGGAATTATGGTCAATCTTGGCCTGCTAGTTTTGGTTCTCTTTATCTCCAGTGTCATATACATGTGTCTCATGACGCGCGTGATTGCAGAGTCGACTAACGAGATGCGCAAAGGCCTCTTTGGTAAGCTTGCTCGGTTAACGGTTTCTTTCTTTGACCGCCGACAAGATGGCGATATCCTGTCTCGTTTTACTAGTGATTTGGATAATATCCTCCAAGCCTTTAATGAAAGCTTGATTCAGGTCATGAGCAATATTGTTTTATACATTGGTCTGATTCTTGTCATGTTTTCGAGAAATGTGACGCTGGCCCTCATCACCATCGCCAGCACACCAGTAACCTTCCTTATGCTGATTTTCATCGTGAAAATGGCACGTAAATACACCAACCTCCAGCAAAAAGAAGTAGGGAAACTCAACGCCTATATGGATGAGAGTATTTCAGGACAAAAAGTTGTAATTGTGCAAGGCATTCAAGAGGATATGATGGCAGGATTTCTTGAACAAAATGAGCGCGTGCGCAAGGCAACCTTTAAAGGAAGAATGTTTTCAGGAATTCTGTTCCCTGTCATGAATGGAATGAGTCTGGTTAATACAGCCATCGTCATCTTTGCGGGTTCAGCTGTTCTACTAAATGATAAGACTATTGAAACAAGTACAGCTTTAGGTTTGATTGTTATGTTTGCCCAATTTTCACAGCAGTACTACCAGCCTATTATCCAAGTTGCAGCTAGTTGGGGAAGTCTTCAGTTGGCCTTTACAGGTGCTGAACGGATTCAGGAAATGTTTGATGCAGAGGAAGAAATCCGACCTGAAAAGGCTCCAACCTTCACTAAGTTGCAAGAAGGTGTTGAAATTAGTCATATTGATTTTTCATACTTGCCTGATAAACCTATTTTGAAAGATGTCAGCATTTCCACCCCGAAAGGCCAGATGACAGCAGTTGTTGGTCCGACGGGTTCAGGGAAAACGACTATTATGAATCTCATCAATCGCTTTTATGATGTTGATGCTGGCGGTATTTATTTTGACGGAAAAGACATTCGTGACTATGATTTAGATAGTCTCAGAAGCAAGGTGGGGATTGTCTTGCAAGATTCGGTCTTATTTAGCGGAACCATTCGAGACAATATCCGTTTCGGTGTGCCAGATGCAAGTCAGGAAATGGTTGAGGCAGCAGCCAAGGCAACACATATTCATGACTATATCGAAAGCTTACCTGATAAATACGATACGCTTATCGATGATGATCAGAGCATCTTCTCGACAGGGCAAAAGCAATTAATTTCCATCGCTCGAACCCTGATGACAGATCCAGAAGTTCTCATTCTCGATGAAGCCACTTCAAACGTAGATACGGTGACAGAAAGCAAGATTCAGCATGCCATGGAGGCGGTTGTAGCAGGAAGAACTAGTTTCGTCATTGCCCACCGTTTGAAGACCATCCTCAATGCTGATCAGATTATTGTCCTTAAAGATGGAGAAGTCATTGAACGTGGTAATCACCATGAACTCTTGAAACTAGGTGGATTCTACTCAGAACTCTATCACAATCAATTTGTCTTTGAATAAGAAAGAAGTTGTCCTATGTGGGCAGCTTTTTCTTGTCCATAAAAAATTTTTATCACAGCCTTAAAAAAAACATATTAGACGAAAGTCATTTTGAGTGATATGATAGGACTATCGTTATACTCAATGAAAATCAAAGAGCAAACTAGGAAACTAGCCGCAGGTTGCTCAAAGCACTGCTTTGAGGTTGTGGATAGAACTGACGAAGTCAGTAACATATATACGGTAAGGCGACGCTGACGTGGTTTGAAGAGATTTTCGAAGAGTATTAACATTCGAAAGGAGAGACATCATGCCTAGAACGGTTGTAGGAGTTGCTGCAAATCTATGTCCCGTAGACGCAGAGGGCAAAAACATTCATTCATCTGTATCTTGTAGATTCGCAGAGAGCATTCGTCAAGTCGGTGGTCTCCCTTTAGTCATTCCTGTTGGTGATGAGTCAGTTGTACGCGATTATGTGGAAATGATTGACAAACTCATTTTGACAGGTGGCCAAAATGTCCACCCTCAGTTTTATGGAGAGAAAAAGACCATCGAGAGCGATGATTACAATCTAGTGCGTGATGAATTTGAATTGGCCCTCTTGAAAGAAGCGCTTCGTCAGAATAAACCAATTATGGCAATCTGTCGCGGTGTTCAACTCGTCAATGTTGCCTTTGGTGGAACCCTCAATCAAGAAATAGAAGGTCACTGGCAAGGATTACCTTTCGGAACATCTCATTCTATTGAGACAGTAGAAGGAAGCGTGGTGGCCAAGCTGTTTGGAAAAGAAAGTCAGGTTAACTCAGTCCATCGTCAAAGCATTAAAGATTTGGCACCTAATTTCCGTGTAACCGCTATTGATCCAAGAGACCAAACCATCGAAGCGATTGAGTCTATCGACGAACACCGCATTATCGGGTTGCAGTGGCATCCAGAGTTTCTGGTTAATGAAGAAGATGGCAATTTAGAATTATTTGAGTATTTATTGAATGAATTGTAACGACTGGTGTATCTGGTCGTTCTTTATTTTATTTTTTCAAAATTTTTGGAATGTGGAGTTTTTACGCAAACGTTTGAATTCTGATAAAAATTGGAGAAATTCGACAAAAAAACTTGAAAAAAACGAAGGTAAGCGTTATGATAGAAAAGAAGAAATATTGGAGGAATAACATGTCACATATTAAATTTGATTATTCAAAAGTTTTAGACAAATTTGTTGCACCACATGAAGTGGAATACATGCAATCACAAGTAACAGCAGCAGATGAATTGATTCGTAAAGGAACTGGTGCTGGTAGCGACTTCCTAGGATGGTTGGACCTTCCTGAAAACTATGACCGCGAAGAATTTGACCGCATCTTGAAAGCTGCTGAGCAAATCAAGTCAGACAGCGATGTTTTGGTTGTGATCGGTATCGGTGGATCTTACCTTGGTGCCAAAGCAGCAATCGACTTCTTGAACCACCACTTTGCAAACTTGCAAACAAAAGAAGAACGCAAAGCGCCACAAATCCTTTACGCTGGAAACTCAATCTCATCTACTTACCTTGCTGACTTGGTAGAGTATGTTGCAGACAAAGACTTCTCAGTAAACGTGATTTCTAAATCAGGTACAACAACTGAACCAGCGATTGCTTTCCGTGTCTTCAAAGAACTCTTGGTTAAGAAATACGGTCAAGAAGAAGCTAACAAACGTATCTATGCAACAACTGACCGCCAAAAAGGTGCTGTTAAGGTTGAAGCAGATGCTAACGGTTGGGAAACATTTGTTGTTCCAGATGACATCGGTGGACGCTTCTCAGTATTGACAGCCGTTGGTTTGCTTCCAATCGCAGCATCAGGAGCTGACATCAAAGCCCTTATGGAAGGTGCTAACGCAGCTCGCAAAGACTACACTTCAGACAAAATCTCTGAAAACGAAGCTTACCAATACGCAGCAGTTCGTAACATCCTTTACCGTAAAGGTTATGCAACTGAAATCTTGGTAAACTACGAGCCATCACTTCAATACTTCTCAGAATGGTGGAAACAATTGGCTGGTGAATCAGAAGGAAAAGACCAAAAAGGTATCTACCCAACTTCAGCTAACTTCTCAACTGACTTGCACTCACTGGGTCAATTTATCCAAGAAGGAACTCGTATCATGTTTGAAACAGTTGTCCGTGTTGACAAACCGCGCAAGAATGTGATTATCCCTACTTTGGAAGAAGACCTTGACGGCCTTGGTTACCTTCAAGGAAAAGACGTTGACTTTGTAAACAAAAAAGCGACTGACGGTGTTCTTCTTGCCCATACAGATGGTGACGTACCAAACATGTACGTGACCCTTCCAGAGCAAGATGCCTTCACTCTTGGTTATACAATCTACTTCTTCGAATTGGCTATCGCCCTTTCAGGTTACTTGAATGCCATCAACCCATTTGACCAACCAGGTGTTGAAGCTTACAAACGTAACATGTTTGCCCTTCTTGGAAAACCAGGATTTGAAGAATTGAGCAAAGAACTTAACGCACGTCTATAATAGAAGAAAAGAGTGGTTTGCCCACTCTTTTTACTCTCTTTATCCATAGAAATTGGACTCAGCCAAGACTTGTGATATAATATAGAGAGCAAAAAGGCAGACGCCTAGAGACTTTATAGGAGAAACTATGTCAAAAGATATCCGCGTACGTTACGCACCAAGTCCAACAGGACTACTACACATCGGAAATGCCCGTACAGCATTGTTCAACTACCTTTATGCACGTCATCACGGTGGAACTTTTATTATCCGTATCGAAGATACTGACCGTAAACGCCATGTCGAAGATGGTGAACGTTCACAGCTTGAAAACCTTCGTTGGTTGGGCATAGATTGGGATGAAAGCCCAGAAACACATGAAAATTACCGCCAGTCTGAGCGTTTGGACTTGTATCAAAAATACATCGACCAATTATTAGCTGAAGGAAAGGCCTACAAATCTTACGTTACAGAAGAAGAATTGGCAGCTGAACGCGAACGCCAAGAAGCAGCTGGTGAAACCCCTCGTTACATCAATGAATACCTTGGTATGAATGAAGAGGAAAAAGCGGCTTACATCGCAGAACGTGAAGCAGCAGGAATTATCCCAACGGTTCGTTTGGCCGTCAATGAGTCAGGTATCTACAAATGGCATGATATGGTCAAAGGCGATATCGAATTTGAAGGTGGCAATATCGGTGGTGACTGGGTTATCCAAAAGAAAGATGGTTACCCAACTTACAACTTTGCCGTTGTCATCGATGACCATGATATGCAAATTTCTCACGTAATCCGTGGAGACGACCACATTGCTAATACACCAAAACAGCTCATGGTTTATGAAGCACTTGGTTGGGAAGCACCAGAGTTTGGTCACATGACTTTGATTATCAACTCTGAAACTGGGAAAAAATTGTCTAAACGTGACACCAACACCCTTCAGTTTATCGAAGACTACCGTAAAAAAGGTTATTTACCAGAAGCAGTCTTTAACTTTATTGCTCTTCTTGGTTGGAACCCAGGTGGCGAAGATGAAATCTTCTCTCGTGAAGAACTCATTAAACTTTTCGATGAAAACCGCCTCAGCAAGTCTCCAGCAGCCTTCGACCAGAAAAAACTTGACTGGATGAGCAATGATTATATCAAGAATGCAGACCTTGAAACTATCTTTGAAATGGCAAAACCATTCCTAGAAGAAGCAGGTCGATTGACTGACAAGGCTGAAAAACTAGTTGAGCTCTATAAACCACAAATGAAGTCAGTTGACGAAATCGTCCCATTGACAGATCTCTTCTTCTCAGATTTTCCAGAGTTGACAGAAGCAGAGCGTGAAGTCATGGCGGGAGAAACGGTCCCAACAGTTCTTGAAGCCTTCAAAGCAAAACTTGAAGCAATGACAGATGATGAATTTGTAACAGAAAATATCTTCCCACAAATCAAAGCTGTTCAAAAAGAAACAGGTATTAAAGGAAAAAATCTTTTCATGCCAATTCGTATTGCTGTTTCAGGTGAAATGCATGGACCAGAATTGCCAGATACGATCTTCTTGTTAGGCCGTGAAAAATCAATCCAGCATATCGAAAACATGCTAAAAGAAATCTCTAGATAAGAAGGATGCAATAATGGACATCTGGGAAAAGATGTACGAAGAAGCACAGAAATTATATAATCCACATGAAGTATCTGATTTTGTTTACTCTAACCATGTCGTAGCCGCAGTAGAAGCAGAAGATGGACAAATATTTACAGGATTCTGTATGGAGGGAACTTGTGGTGTTTTCCATCTCTGCGCAGAGCGAGCGGCACTCTTTAATATGTACCAATTTTCAGGACAAACTAAGGTTAAAAAAGTATTAGCCTTTCGAG
>CAUTTK010000011.1:0-28322 GCA_963541475.1 uncultured Streptococcus sp.
GCAGGTATTCTTCAACAATCGGCATGCCAACTGGGAAGACAAAACCATTACGCTTATCAACCTCACGATTGCCCCCTACAGTAGCATCTGCCGTCAAGACAATCGCCTTATAACCTTCAGCCTTGACACGGTCCATGATATGGCGGTTGATACCGTCATCCTTACTAAAGTAAAATTGGAACCAGTGAGGTGTCCCTTGAAGGGCCTCCGTAATTTCAGGAAGGTCGACAGTAGAGTAAGAGCTAGTTGTATATAGCGAACCAAACTCATGCACACCACGCGCAGTAGCCACTTCACCCTGTTCATTTGCCAATTTATGAGCCGCAACAGGCGCCATAATGATTGGTGAAGACAATTTTTCACCTGCAAATTCAATCTCTGTACTTGGATTTTCTACATCGCAAAGAGTATGCGGAACGATGAGTTTGTGGTTAAAGGCGCGGATATTCTCACGTAAAGTGAAAGTATCTTCTGCTCCACTAGCGATATAGCCAAAGGCTGCTTTAGGGATAACTTGTTGCGCCATTGGCTCCAAATCATAGGTATTGATGAAATCTACATGACCTTCTGCATTGCTTGTTTTGTATGACATAAAATGTCCTCCTTAATAAGTAAGCGTTTTCTTTGTGTATTACAAAAGTATCTTAACTCTTTTTTCAAAACTTTTCAAATATTTTGTTTGGAAATTTCAGAAAGATTCTGTCCATGATAAAAAATCCTTATAACGGCAATAAAAAATACATATTATTCAAAGGAGATTTTAAGTGCTACAATAACTGTATTATTTCTTGATAGGAGGTTCTATTTTTGGATTGGTCCATTGTTGAACAATATCTACCACTATATCAAAAGGCATTTCTTCTGACCTTGCATATTGCAGTTTGGGGAATTTTGGGATCCTTTCTGCTCGGTTTAATCGTTAGTATCATCCGGCATTATCGAATCCCCGTCTTGGCGCAAATAGCGACAGCCTACATTGAATTGTCACGTAATACGCCCCTTTTGATTCAACTCTTCTTTCTCTATTTCGGACTCCCTCGAATCGGGATTGTCCTATCTTCAGAAGTCTGTGCCACTTTAGGACTGGTCTTTTTAGGAGGCTCCTATATGGCAGAATCTTTCCGAAGTGGGCTGGAAGCCGTCAGTCAAACCCAGCAGGAGATTGGATTAGCTATCGGTCTGACACCTCTACAGGTCTTTCGCTATGTGGTTCTTCCGCAAGCAACAGCGGTGGCCCTACCATCTTTTAGTGCCAATGTCATTTTCCTCATCAAGGAAACCTCTGTTTTCTCAGCAGTGGCTTTGGCCGACCTCATGTACGTCGCCAAGGACTTGATTGGGCTCTACTATGAGACAGACATTGCGCTAGCTATGTTGGTAGTTGCTTATCTGATTATGCTGCTGCCCATCTCACTGCTCTTTAGCTGGATAGAAAGGAGGCTCCGCCATGCAGGATTCGGGAATCCAAGTACTCTTTCAGGGAAATAATCTCCTAAGAATCTTACAGGGATTGGGCGTTACGATTGGCATATCCATCCTGTCTGTCCTCTTATCCATGATATTCGGGACAGTCATGGGAATCATTATGACCTCCCATTCTAGAATCATACGATTTTTAACACGATTGTATCTGGAATTTATCCGTATCATGCCCCAGCTTGTTCTACTTTTCATCGTTTACTTTGGCTTGGCTCGAAACTTTAATATCAATATCTCAGGTGAGACCTCAGCTATTATCGTTTTTACCCTCTGGGGAACAGCTGAAATGGGAGACTTGGTCCGTGGAGCTATCACTTCTCTCCCTAAACATCAGTTTGAAAGTGGACAAGCACTGGGCTTAACCAATATTCAACTTTACTACCACATTATCATCCCACAGGTCTTGAGAAGACTGCTACCGCAGGCTATCAATCTTGTCACTCGGATGATTAAAACCACTTCCTTGGTTGTTTTGATTGGGGTTGTGGAAGTGACCAAGGTTGGACAACAAATCATCGATAGTAATCGCCTGACTATCCCAACTGCTTCCTTTTGGATTTATGGAACCATTCTAGTCTTGTATTTCGCAGTCTGCTTCCCTATTTCCAAACTATCCACTCACTTAGAAAAAAATTGGAGGAACTAAATGTCTGAAACTATCTTAGAAATCAAGGAACTCAAAAAATCCTTCGGAGACAATCCCATCCTCCAAGGACTATCCCTACAAATCAATAAAGGGGAAGTTGTCGTCATTCTAGGACCCTCTGGTTGTGGGAAAAGTACCCTCCTTCGTTGCCTCAATGGCTTAGAAAGTATTCAAGGTGGAGATATCCTGCTGGATGGTCAGTCTATCGTTAAAAATAAAAAAGACTTTCACCTAGTTCGCCAAAAGATTGGCATGGTCTTTCAAAGCTATGAACTCTTTCCCCATCTGGATGTCCTACAAAACCTCATCCTAGGTCCTATCAAGGCTCAGGGAAGAGACAATAAGGAAGTAACTGAAGAAGCTCTGCAATTACTGGAACGTGTTGGTTTACTAGAAAAACAACATAGCTTTGCCCGTCAATTATCTGGTGGACAGAAGCAACGGGTTGCGATTGTCCGTGCCCTCCTCATGCATCCAGAAATTATCCTCTTTGACGAAGTGACTGCTTCGCTGGATCCAGAAATGGTGCGTGAGGTTCTGGAACTCATCAATGACTTGGCCCAAGAAGGCCGTACCATGATTTTAGTAACTCATGAAATGCAGTTTGCCCAAGCTATTGCCGATCGGATTATCTTCCTCGACCAAGGGAAAATTGCTGAAGAAGGAACAGCTCAAGCTTTCTTTACCAATCCTCAAACTAAGCGAGCCCAGGAATTTTTAAACGTCTTTGACTTTAGCCAATTTGGCTCATATCTATAAAGGAGATTTTTATGAAACTACTCAAACCACTCTTAACTGTTTTAGCACTTGCCTTTGCCCTTATCTTTGTCACAGCTTGTAGCTCAGGTGGAAACGCTGGTTCATCATCTGGTAAAACCACTGCCAAGGCTCGCACTATCGATGAAATCAAAAAAAGCGGTGAGCTACGAATCGCCGTATTTGGAGACAAGAAACCGTTTGGTTACGTTGACAATGATGGTTCTTACCAAGGCTACGATATCGAACTTGGGAACCAACTGGCCCAAGACCTTGGTGTCAAGGTTAAATACGTTTCAGTCGACGCTGCCAACCGTGCTGAATACTTGATTTCAAACAAGGTGGATATTACCCTTGCCAACTTTACAGTAACTGACGAACGTAAGAAACAAGTTGATTTTGCCCTTCCATATATGAAAGTTTCTCTTGGAGTCGTATCACCTAAGACTGGTCTCATTACAGACGTCAAACAATTAGAAGGCAAAACCTTGATTGTTACAAAAGGAACGACCGCTGAGACTTATTTTGAAAAAAATCACCCAGAAGTAAAACTCCAAAAATACGACCAATATAGCGATGCCTACCAAGCCCTTCTTGACGGACGTGGAGATGCCTTCTCTACTGACAATACGGAAGTCCTAGCTTGGGCGCTTGAAAATAAAGGATTTGAAGTAGGAATTACTTCCCTCGGTAATCCAGATACCATTGCGGCAGCCGTTCAAAAAGGCAACCAAGAATTGCTAGATTTCATTAATAAAGATATTGAAAAATTAGGTAAGGAAAACTTCTTCCACAAGGCCTATGAAAAAACACTTCACCCAACCTACGGTGACGCTGCTAAAGCAGATGACCTGGTTGTTGAAGGCGGAAAAATCGACTAATACTCAATGAAATCACAAAAAGAAATCAGGTAAGCCTAGTGACTACCTGATTTTCTATGTCTTAAGCATTTTGCCAATTTTCTTGATCTTCTTTAAATCGTTTTAGAAGGTCGAGCCCTTCTGGTGTGATATAGCCTTCTTCTTGGGCTAGATGAATGAGTTCACTGTAGTTAGAAAGCGTCACAAGTTTGACACCAGCATCTGAGAAGTTCTTATCTGCTTTTGGCAATTGGTAGCTGAAAATCGCTACAACTCCAAGCACATCTGCTCCTTCGCGTTTAGCTGCGGCTACGGCTTCAAGAACTGAACCGCCAGTTGAAATAAGGTCTTCAACCACTACCATTTTTTGACCCTGAGCTACGCGACCTTCGATTTGGTTACCAGCTCCGTGGTCTTTTGGTTTGCTACGGATGTAGGCAAATGGCAAGTTCATCTTGTCAGCAATAATGGCTCCGTGAGGAATCCCTGCTGTCGCAGTTCCTGCAATCACCTCAACCTCAGGAAAGGCTTCTTTGATAGCATCTACAAAACCATTTTCAATGAGAGTACGAGTATCTGGATAGGCAAGTGTCACACGGTTGTCCGTATAAATCGGCGACTTGATACCAGAGGCCCAAGTGAAAGGCTCCTCTGGTTTGAGGTAAACGGCTTGGATTTTCAAGAGGTGGCTAGCGATATCTTTAGCAAGTGTCATGGTATTCTCCTTTTATTTTTATAATCTATTTCTTTAATTCTAGTCTTGGTTCCATTCATCCTTGATGGCATGATAAGCTGCAACAGGATCTTCAGCTTGGGTAATGGGACGTCCCACTACGATATAGTCACTACCGATTTGATAAGCATCCGCTGGCGTCATGACGCGTTTTTGATCTCCTACTGCAGCTCCTGCAGGACGAATGCCCGGTGTCAGACAGATAAAATCTGGATTGGTGGCCTGCTTGATGAGTTGCACTTCCTGAGCCGAGCAAACAACACCATCTAATCCAGCTTCAGCTGTCTTCTTGGCATAGTGAATCACAGACTCTTGCAGACTGGTTTGGATATTTTGAAACTCCTGCATCTGGGCTTCTGACGTTGATGTCAGCTGCGTTACAGCTATCAATTTTGCTTGACTTCCAAGACCTTCACGCGCAGCCTTCATCATCTCTACACCGCCAGCAGCATGAACATTAGTCATATCCACACCAAGCTGAGACAGAACCTTCATGGCTGATTTTACTGTATTGGGAATGTCATGCAGCTTGAGATCCAAAAAGACACTGTGACCCAGGCCTTTCAAGTAGGACACAATCTCAGGACCCGTTGCGTAATAAAGCTCCATCCCTACCTTGAGATAAAGGCTTTCTTCTGCTGGGAAAAGAGCTAAAAATTCCTTGACCGCCTCAAAACTAGGAAAATCAAGAGCAATGACTGGACGATGTTCTCGCATAGGTTTCTCCTTTTACCTTTGCTAGTGAGAGAGTCTGGGCAACAGAAGCCACGAAAAAAGGAACCTGCCAACAGCAAGGTTCCACGAAAAATGGGTAGTCTCCACCCTTTCACCGTCTAACCTTAGCTGCCTCTCTGGACTGCTTTAAAGGTTTTCTATTATTCTATTATTTCTACTAGCACTTGTCAAGTAAAAACATGGTCACGTATGTGTCGCGATTTTGAGAAATTCCAAAACAACATATAAATAAATGTAGATACACAAAAGGACTGAGCATATAATTATATGCTTTCTGTATTTCTCAAAACTCTAGACACTTACCATGGCAACTAAAGAGCTATATGAGAAAAGGTAAACCTAGCGACGCGATGAACGCTGACTTGTTTGATTTCGATTGCTTTCTTCCTCCAATTTTTTCTTCTCTTCTTCCAATTTATTCTGCTGTTCTTCTAGTCTTTTCTTCTCTTCCTCTTTCTGTTTCTTCTCAGCTTCCTTGGCCTCTTGTTTGGCTTTTTCCTCAGCCTCCATAATTAATTTATCCGCCACAGTGTAACTGTAAATTCCAGCTTCCATGTCGACCACACTCGGTTCTGACAATTGAGGCTTAATCTTGCTGTAATAAGGCAGTTTCTTACTCATTTCAGATAGAGGAACCAAGACCTCGTCCGAATCATTCATGGTCAATCGAATTAAATCTGAAGTCACCTTGCTTGGGGCTAGTTCCACCTTCTGGATAGCCGCCTTGAGTTCTGGGCTAATTTGAGAAAGTTCTGATGTAAAGGCCTTGATTTGTTCGCTGTCATTAAAGAGAACTGACAAATAAGTTTCTGGCAGACTAACCAAGCTCACAGAACTGGTCTCAAGCTGACCACTGGAAAGAATAGGATAATGATTTTCACCAGAAACATAGTAGGCAACAATATCGTATTCCTTGACCTTGATAGTAAACTTGGTTGGAAATTGATAAACAAGCTGAGCTGATTCAACCCAATAGTTAGACTTGATCTGCTCTTCATATTTTTCCTTATCTAGCAGAAGGTTAATCGTATAATCCGAATCCTGAATGCCTGAAGCCTGTCGAATATCATCATCCGTAGTTTGTACCGTTCCCTCAATACGGATATCCTTCATAGTCGCATAAGGACTGAGTAAGTAGGCAGAGACAATCAATAAAAGCAGACTTGGAAATAAAATCGTTAAGGCTCGCAAGATATGGAGCCCAGGAATCTTTGCTTTGGCTGGTTTTTTCTTTGTAGCCTTTTTAGCAATGTTTTTACCCTCTTTCTTTGGCTCTTTGGATTTTTGTTCTTCTTTGGCTACTTCTTTTTTGACGTCTTCTGACTTTTCTACTTTTTCTTTAACATCTTCCTTAGCTGACTCTGAGTCACTCTTCTGGTCTTGCTTGTCCTCTGACTTCTCAGATTCTTCTCCCATTCGAGCTTGTCTTTCCTTTTCCTTCTCCTCAGCTAGGGCTGCCTCTTCTTCAGCCTTCTTTTTTAGATATTCTTGGTTTCGTTTCTGCCATTCTGATAACTCTTTAAATTCTTCGAGGATTTCTTTGCCCTCATTTTTCTTATCTTTTGACATTTACTTTCCTTATGATAAATCTTTTTTCAACAATTGATAAAAATCTGCTAGAGATTTCAATTCCTTAGAAGCCTTCATCTTAGCTTGATAGTCTTCCTTGTGGCTTAGTAAGTGAGAAAGCTTCTCTTCCAAACTATCCAAGGTCAAATCGCTTTCTTGAAGCTCTTCTGCATAGCCTTTTTTTACAAAGTAAGTTGCGTTCTCAATCTGATCACCACGACTAGCTTCACGACCAAGCGGCACAATAACATGCACTTTTGCCATGGCCAAGAGCTCAAAAATCGTATTGGCACCACCTCGTGTCACAACAATGTCAGCCAATTCCATCAAGGGTTGGTAGAGATTGGTCACATAGTCAACACGAAAAAGATTTTGGCTCAACTCGTTCAGGCTAGAATCTCCAGTTAGATTGATAATATTGTAGCGCTCTGTCAGTTCTTTCTTATGGTCTGTCACCAATTGGTTAAAGACACGAGCACCTGCAGAACCACCGACAAACAATACCGTTGGCAATTTGGGATTAAAGTGGGTTTGGATATCCACCAATTCATCTGGTTCTGGAGTATTTTGGTCCGAAACCTTGGTTACTGCTCCCACATGCTCGACCTTAGCCAAACTCGAAGCTTGTTCAAAAGTTGAATACATCTTAGTCGCAAACTTATAGGCGATTTTATTGGCCAAGCCCATAGATAGATCAGATTCGTGAATAAAGACTGGCACTCCTGATACACGCGCAGCGATAACAGGCGGTACTGAGACAAATCCTCCCTTTGAAAAAAGAGCCTGTGGACGCAGTCGCAACATGATAAAGAGCGATTGGACAATTCCCCAACCAACTTTAAAGACATCCAGCATATTTTGCCAAGAGAAATAGCGACGCAATTTCCCAGTCGCAATGGAGTGGAAGGTGACATCCAAACCTGACTTGAGGATTTCTTGGTGTTCAATACCACGCTTGTCCCCGATATAGTGGACTTCCCAGCCATCTTTGATGAACTTGGGCATTAACAAAAGATTGAGGGTGACGTGTCCAACCGTCCCCCCACCTGTAAAGACAATTTTTTTCATATTATTCCTTTAACTCCGCTACTGTGTCGATAAAGAGGTCGCCACGTACTTCAAAGTTAGCATACATATCCCAGCTGGCATTGGCAGGACTAAGAAGAACCACATCTCCTTGAGTCGCAAGTTCATAGGCCTTGCGGGTTGCATCTGCAATATCAGTCGCATCCACATAAGCGACAGCAGCCTTATCCGCTGCCCGTTTAACACGTTCTGCAGACTGACCGAGGATGACCATCTTCTTGAGTCCAGTAATGTCTGGAACCAATTCGTCAAACTCATTGCCACGGTCCAAACCACCTGCAATCAAGATCACCTTGCTGTTGTCAAATCCTGACAAGGCTTTTTGGGTAGCCAAGATATTGGTTGACTTGCTATCATTATAGAACTTGACACCCTGAATTTCATCCACAAATTGGAGACGGTGTTTGACACCACCAAAGGCTGAAAGAGTTTCCTTGATGGTTTGGTTATCCACACCACGAAGCTTGGCTACAACAATAGTAGCAAGGGCATTTTCCACATTGTGGCTACCTGGAACCCCGATTTCATTCGCTGCCATGACTACTTCACCACGGAAGTAGAGTTGACCATCTTCCAGATAAGCTCCATCAACCTTTTCCTGTGTTGAAAATGGTACAACTGTAGCTTGTGTTTTTCTTGCCAATTCTTTTGCCAAGTCTTGGTTAAAGTTCAAGACAAGGGAATCAGCTGCTGTCATCTTATTCTGGATATTCCACTTGGCTGCCACATATTCCTCAAAAGAACCATGGTAGTCGATATGAGTTGGCATGAGGTTGGTAATAACCGCAATCTCAGGATGGAATTCTTGAACGCCCATGAGTTGGAAAGAAGAAAGTTCCATGACAAGCGTGTCTTTATCTGAAGCAGTTTGGGCCACTTGACTGGCTGGATAGCCGATATTTCCTGATAAGAGACCATGTTGACCAGCAGCAGTTAAAACGTCCCCAATCATCGTCGTTGTGGTTGTCTTTCCATTTGAACCAGTAATACCAACAATCGGTGCTTCTGAAATCAAGTAAGCCAATTCCACCTCAGTCAAGACTGGAATACCCTTTGCCAAAGCCTTTTCAATCATGGGATTGCTGTAGGGGATACCTGGATTTTTCACCATCAGGGCAAACTCTTCATCCAAGAGTTCCAAAGGATGGCCACCTGTGATAACCTTGATCCCTTCTTCCAGCAAACTTTGGGCAGCTGGATTGTCTTCGAAAGGCTTCCCATCATTTACTGTCACAATGGCACCTAGCTTGTCCAACAAACGAGCTGCAGATTCACCAGATTTGGCCAAACCTAAAACAAGGACTTTCTTATTTTTAAATTGATCTATTACTTTCATGTCTCAAACTCCATTTCTACTCTTACTATTTTACCATTTTTATGGAAATAAAAAAGCCACAAAGTGTGTTTGTGACTCTTTCTTCTAACTGATACTCTTCGAAAATTAAATTCAAACCACGTCAGCTTCGCCTTGCCGTATATATATGTAACTGACTTCGTCAGTTCTATCCACAACCTCAAAACAGTGTTTTGAGCTGACTTCGTCAGTTTTATCTACAACCTCAAAGCAGTGCTTTGAGCAGCCTGCGGCTAGCTTCCTAGTTTGCTTTTTGATTTTCATTGAGTATGAATCTTACCATATCATCTATGTGATAAATCGGTAACTCGAATAACTTGATCCACTTGTTCCCAAATCAGAGGATTGTGGGTCGCAATAATAATGGTCCGATTCGGATTTTTTAAAGATTCTAGGATAGAAAGTAATTCCTCAGAGTTTTTGGGGTCTAAGGAAGCGGTTGGTTCATCTGCGAGAATCAAAGGTGGATCCTTTAAAATTATTTTCGCTAGTGCAACACGTTGTGCTTCTCCTCCTGATAATTCAAAGATAGGTTGCTTCAGGTCTAAATAAGAGAGGTTAACACGGTTTAGAGCTTGTTTCATCAAAGATATTTTCTCTTTTTCTTTCAACTTTTTACCAACTAAACCCAGATTGAGATTCTCTTTGACGGTTTGGCTTTCAATTAAGCCAAAATCTTGAAATAGGTATCCTAAGTAATCTCTAAAGAAAACAGAAGGCTTGATGTCCTTAAGAGAAGTGCCATCATAGATGATTTGTCCTTTGTCATATGGCTCTAATCGTCCAATCATATTCAAGAGTGTTGTCTTACCACAGCCACTTGTACCGATTAAGGCATAAATTTTCCCACCTTCAAAATGAAGATTCGTATCTGAAAATAGCTGACGGCTTCCAAACTTTTTAGATATATTCTTTAGTTCAATCATCCTATTTTCCTTTCATAATTGTCATAGAAACACGAGATTCTTTCTGCGCTTGACGGTAAAGCGTCAAAACTGCACTAGCTAGAAAGACTAATAAAGTGAGCAAGCCAATCACCAAGTCTCGACTGCTTAAAATAAAGAGACTAGCACCAAATACAAAACTGGCAAATTGGCTAACCATATACTGAGCATGTGTTTCAAAAAATTGTAAACCTGAAATTCGTTTAATCAAGATATCTCGGCGGAATTGCTCGAAATATAGAAGATTGACAGAATAAAAGAGTAACAAGGAACTAGCTATCCCAACAATAGCTCCTAAGATTAAAGTTGCTGTTTCAGTTTGAACTTCATTATAACGAGTTAGATAAACACTTCTTCCTTCTTTAAGATAGGATACTTGCTCATAAATTCCAGCTTTCTTCAAGAGTTTAATCCCATCTTCATATCCTTTGACAAAGATATTCTTACCAGCTTTGATAGACCAACTATATTTGGAAATGATACTATCACCTGTAGATGTTGGAGTAAATACAACTAAAATCGGATCAGTTAAGTACTGGATGGATACTGGACTTTCACCGTTATTATAAACAAATCGCTTTTCTCCAGTTGGAAGATAGCTAACAATCGCTCTCATTTCATACTCTAAAGGAGCACTTGCCTCCTCACCAGATTTTCCATAATCACTCAATCTTTCTTCAAAGATTTTTTTTAGTTCTGCTTCCTGTGAACGAAGAGATTCTGGTAATAAGAGTCCAAATTCACCTTTTTGAAGATGAGCTAACTTCTGTTTGGTCTCAGCATCTACTACGACCTTTTCCTTGTCCAAATAACTGGGACTAACATAGAGCGTATTAGCATCTGGACTATAGGCATCCAGTGTCTCTCCCTGTTCATTTTTTCCTTGTGGATTGGCAAAATGGAACAGAGTATCCTTTACATAAAGGGCTTGTTCTTCTTCGATTGCTTCCTTGGCAAAGGCATACCACTTATTCTGATTTTCTGTATCTTTTACTCTATCACCTAAGCCAAAGGAAATCTGGTAATAGTCTGCTCTATCCTGCCATGCTTGTTTTGAAATTTCAAGTTCTTTCAATCGTTGGTAAGACGTCAAACCTGTCTTAACAGCGTAGCCTACTGTAAAAACAGCTACTAACTGACACAATAGGGTTAAAGCCATCAAGCGTTTAAGGGGTAATCTCCCTTTAATAACAGGAACTAAGGCTTTGTAACTCAAACTCATTAGATAAAGGAGCATTAGTAAAATTGAAATCGCCAATAAAAATAACAGATAGAAACTAATCCCAAAACCATAGGTGGCTAACAAGATAGGATAAAACAAACCTTGACTAAAAAGAACGACTCCCCCACCTAGGAAGGAAAGGAGGGCTGATAAAAAGAGCCACTTGATATCAGTAGATAAAGAATGCCCCATGATGGATAAGAGAGTCTGACCAGAAAAGAGTTTTATACCTGCTGCTCTCATTTCCTTAATCCGAGTGATAATCACTAGAGCAAAGAAAGATAAGCCAAATATTGCTAAACTAATTAAAATAAGGGGATTTAGTAATATTTGAAAAGCAAGAAAATAGGGCGGTATCTTTCGGTCAGCAATTGCTTTATAACCCAAATCTCCTAATTTTTCGGCAAGCTTTTCTTTCGTCAGGGAGCCTGACAAAAGGAGATAACTATTTAGTGGATCACTACGTTCACGACTTTCTTGGCTAGCTTCTTGGAATTGTTTTGGTAATGTTCCCTGACCATAAGCTGCATAAGCAAAGTGAGTCGTCCCATCCTTACTCGGCTCTACAATTCTTCTAGCTATTAAACTCTGTTCGGAGTTTGCAAAATTCTCCAATTCCTGTTCAAATACCTCACGCGTCGGTTCCTGAGTATCTTTTTTGACACGAAGTAAAGAGACGGAATCATAGCTTGCATATAAATATTGTGGCGCACGTAAGACAATAATCCAAGCAAGGAAGAAGCTGAGAAAAAAAGTTGATAATAATATGAATAGTTTCTTCATAGTAGACTCCTTGTATAAGAGAATAATCCTATAGAAAAATATTTTATCTTTTATAAATTCTTAGAATTATTTTCCTAGTTTAATCCATCACACCCTGAACACCAAGACAACAAATTTAATTCTTTCTTATTTTGAAATCGGTTTCTTATAACATAAATATATCACTTTCTATATAACCTGTCAACATATTACACTAAGATATCATTAGTAATAAAATTTTATAGTTTCTTTAAAAATAGATGTCATTAACAAATTTTATTCCAGTTTTTCCCATTCATATTATCCAAGCAAAAAAAGAGAGTCGAAACTCTCTTTTTATCTTCTTTTACTTTTACTGACCGACATGAGGGTAATATCTCGCAAGCTAAAGTATGCTAAGGTCAGCATAGCGACTGCGATAAAGAATTCTGTCGGTAGCTGAAAGATTTGCAAGATAGACAACATGAGCAAAATCAAAAGTGCTACGAAAGCAAAGACGACAAGGACGATATTGACTGTCCCTTTAATGCTTTCTGGTGTCGCAAATACATAGAGTAGTAATAAGAGGATTCCTATGATTAAATAAACCATCTTTATCTCTTTCTAGCTCTTATTCAGCTGATTTTTTCTTCTTGTTAGCTTTCTCACGCTCTGCCTTGTTAAGGATTTGTTTACGCAAACGGATAGACTCAGGCGTTACTTCCATGTACTCATCGTCGTTCAAGAACTCAAGAGACTCTTCAAGTGTCAAGATACGAGGTGTCTTGATAACCGCTGTTTGGTCCTTAGTAGCTGAACGGACGTTGGTCATTTGTTTAGCCTTAGTGATGTTAACTGTCAAGTCGTTTTCACGAGAGTTTTCACCGATGATCATTCCTTCGTAAACCTCAGTACCTGGGTTGACAAAGATCGTACCACGTTCTTCGATAGACATGATTGAGTAAGTTGTAGCCTTACCAGCATCGATAGAAACAAGGGCACCACGGTGACGTCCACCAATTTCCCCTGGAATCAATGGCAAGTATTGGTCGAAGGTATGGTTCATGATACCGTAACCACGAGTCATTGACAAGAACTCAGTTGAGTATCCAATCAAACCACGCGCTGGAACAAGGAAGACCAAACGAGTTTGACCATTACCAGTTGAAATCATATCCAACATTTCACCCTTACGTTCAGAAAGGCTTTGGATAACAGAACCTTGGTATTCTTCTGGAGTGTCGATTTGAACACGTTCAAATGGTTCACATTTAACACCGTCGATTTCTTTTACAATAACTTCTGGACGAGATACTTGAAGTTCATAACCCTCACGACGCATTGTTTCGATAAGGATTGACAAGTGCAATTCTCCACGACCTGAAACTGTCCATTTATCTGGTGAATCAGTTGGGTCAACACGAAGGGAAACGTCTGTTTGCAATTCTGCCTGCAAGCGTTCTTCTACCTTACGAGAAGTCACCCATTTACCTTCTTTACCAGCAAATGGTGAGTTGTTGACCAAGAAAGTCATTTGAAGAGTTGGCTCATCGATGTGTAGGACTGGAAGAGCTTCAATTGCGTCTGTCGGAGTAATGGTTTCACCGACAAAGATATCTTCCATACCTGAAACGGCAATCAAGTCACCTGCTTTGGCTTCTTGGATTTCACGACGTTCCAAACCAAAGAAACCAAAGAGTTTTGTAACACGGAAGTTCTTAGTTGTGCCATCTAGTTTAGAAAGGGTAACTTGGTCCCCAACCTTAACTGTACCACGGAAGACACGACCAATACCGATACGACCAACGAAGTCGTTGTAGTCCAAAAGTGACACTTGGAACTGCAAAGGCTCATCTGAGTTATCTACTGGAGCTGGGATATGGTCGATAATTGTGTCAAAAATTGGTGCCATAGTCGCTTCTTGGTCAGCTGGATCATCTGACAATGAAGAAGTTCCGTTGATTGCTGAAGCATACACCACTGGGAAGTCAAGCTGGTCGTCATCTGCACCAAGCTCGATGAAAAGTTCTAAGACTTCGTCCACTACTTCAGCTGGACGAGCTGATGGTTTATCGATTTTGTTGACAACCACGATTGGAACTAGGTCTTGTTCCAAGGCTTTTTTCAATACGAAACGAGTTTGTGGCATTGTTCCTTCGTAGGCATCTACGACCAAGACAACACCGTCAACCATTTTCATGATACGCTCAACTTCTCCACCGAAGTCCGCGTGTCCTGGTGTGTCCATGATGTTGATACGAGTTCCGTTGTAGGCAACGGCTGTATTTTTAGCAAGGATGGTAATTCCACGCTCTTTTTCGATATCGTTTGAGTCCATAGCACGCTCTGCCAATTCAGTACGTGCATCAAGCGTTTCTGATTGTTTCAATAATTCGTCAACGAGGGTTGTTTTCCCGTGGTCAACGTGGGCGATAATCGCAATGTTACGGATATCTTCTCTTAATTTTGTCATGATTTCCTCTATAATATTCAAAATTTATTTTCTAACTGAACGATTATACCATAATTTCAAGTAAATAACATAATTCAAGCAAGTGTAAATGTTTTCACTCTGCTTTTCTTTTCACGTCAAGTCTTTTCAAAGCAAGCGACTTATGATAAGATAGGCACAGTATGCGTTTAGATAATTTATTAGCCCAAGAAAAAATCAGCCGAAAGGCCATGAAACAAGCCTTACTCAAAGGGGACATTCTCGTCGATGGTTGCCCAGCACGCTCCCTAGCCCAAAATATCGATACAGGTCTACAGGAACTCCTTTTTCAGGACCAAATCATTCGAGGCTATGATCACACCTATCTTATGCTTCATAAACCTGCTGGTGTCGTTACAGCCAACAAAGACAAGGAACTTCCAACCGTCATGGACCTCCTTCCGCCTGACATCCAGTCTGACAAGCTCTATGCCATCGGTCGACTGGATCGAGATACGACGGGTCTCCTCCTCTTGACCGATAACGGTCCTTTGGGCTTCCAGCTCCTCCATCCCAAATATCATGTCGATAAGACTTATCAAGTTGAGGTTAATGGACTTCTAACACCTGACCATATCCAAGCCTTTCAAAAAGGAATTGTCTTTTTAGATGGCACTATCTGTAAACCTGCAAGACTAGAGATTCTATCTGCAAGTCCTTCTTTCAGCCAAGCCTCTATCACCATTTCAGAAGGAAAATTTCATCAAATCAAGAAAATGTTCCTCTCTATTGGTGTCAAGGTGACTTCTCTCAAACGTACCCATTTTGGACCTTGGAGCTTGGATGAGAATCTTCAAGCAGGAGACTATCGACCCCTAAACTCAGAAGAGTTGGCAAGCATTCGTGAATTTCTCAGAAAAAGTGGTTAAAAAATGAGCTCGGAAACATCCAAGCTCGTTTTCTTATTTCTCAACTTTGACTTTCCCTTTCCAAGAATCCAAACCATAAGAAAGGATATAAATCTCAGAAAAACCTTGTTTTTTCAAGTAAAGTGCTGCATTTGTCACACGTTGCGCACGTTGGTTTTCGTAAAGAAGGACAGGTTTATCCTTACGAAGGGCTGCAAGACTAGTCTTCAACTGACTTGAAGGAATATTGCGGGCCCCAAGGATATGTTTTCTGTGAAATTCAGCTGGGTCACGCAAATCAATCAATTGACCTGTACGAATCAAGGCTTCAAACTCCTCATTGTCTATAATTTTAGCCGCATGACGAATACGAAGATAGTTAAAGCCCATCCATGTCAACATTGCTAGTATAAGTGCCCACAAAATCCAAGTAACCATTAGTTCTTTTCTCCATTTTTCTCAATATAATCCAATTCTACCTTATGCTCTCTGCGAAGAACCGCTTCTGCTTCTAGATAGTCTAGTTTGTCCATCAACCCTGCATCGTAAATCCGAGAGAGTTCCAGCTTCATTAGTTCAATATCATATAAGCGTTTTCCCATGTAAACAATAATACCAAATCGTTTGAGGAATTGCTGCACATCATAGAATGTTTTCATAAGACTCATTCTAGCAAAATTTTGTGTTTTTTTCAAGAAGAGACTTACACAATGCTCCTGATTTTCCTATCTTCTTTGGCGATTCTGACGCAAGTGTGGTACAATAAAAACATGAGAATTCAACAATTACATTATATTATCAAAATCGTCGAAACTGGCTCCATGAATGAGGCAGCCAAGCAGCTCTTTATCACCCAACCCAGTCTTTCCAATGCTGTGAGAGATTTGGAAAATGAAATGGGTATTGAAATTTTTATCCGCAATCCCAAAGGTATTACCTTGACCCGTGATGGCATGGAGTTCCTCTCCTATGCCCGTCAGGTTGTCGAGCAGACCCAGCTTCTAGAAGAACGCTATAAAAATCCTGTCGCCCACCGCGAACTCTTTAGCGTTTCATCTCAGCACTATGCCTTTGTGGTCAATGCTTTCGTCTCTCTGCTCAAGAAAAGTGATATGGAGAAATACGAGCTCTTCCTTCGTGAAACGCGGACTTGGGAGATTATCGACGACGTCAAGAACTTCCGTAGTGAGGTCGGCGTCCTCTTTTTGAACAGCTACAACCGTGACGTTTTAACAAAAATGCTAGATGACAACCACCTGCTGGCTCACCACCTTTTCACAGCCCAACCCCATATCTTTGTCAGCAAGACCAACCCTCTGGCAAAGAAAGACAAGGTGAAACTGTCTGATTTGGAAAACTTCCCTTACCTCAGCTATGACCAAGGGACGCACAACTCCTTCTACTTTTCAGAGGAAATCCTTTCCCAAGAGCATCACAAGAAATCCATCGTGGTTAGTGACCGTGCCACCCTCTTTAATCTCTTGATTGGTTTGGATGGTTACACCATTGCGACAGGGATTTTGAACAGTAATCTTAACGGAGACAACATCGTTTCCATCCCATTGGACATTGACGACCCGATTGAGCTGATCTATATCCAGCATGAAAAAACTAGCCTATCTAAGATGGGCGAACGCTTTATCGACTATTTACTAGAAGAAGTCCAGTTTGATAGTTGATACTCTTCGAAAATCTCTTCAAACCACGTCAGCGTCGCCTTACCGTACTCAAGTACAGCCTGCGGCTAGCTTCCTAGTTTGCTCTTTGATTTTCATTGAGTATGAGAATCAATCTAAATCGAATAACCTAAAAACCTCAAGAACTAGCTTTCAACCCTAGTTCTTGAGGTTTTTTACTTCTAAACATGAATCAAATTAATTTTATACTCATGAAATTTAAATGATAATATTATTTTGTAACTATAGTATAGGTTATAAAAATAGAAATGAAAATTAATCTAAAAATCCTTTATAAGTTATCAGATCAATAACTAATAATTCCAGAGAATCCGCATAATCATTCAGTTCCTTATGTGGAATGTTTTCAATTAAAAAATTTGTTGGCCAATATTCTCCATGAAAATCTTTATTTCTAAAATGATAGACAAACCAAACAAAATATTTGATGAAATCTGTAGGAGTAGCTATTTCAGACTGATTATTCCATTCTTTCTTTAAATTCTCATACAATTTTTTTGTCCCTTTATCAAAATCTTCACTATGACTTTCAATATAATATTTAAACATCTCTTTAATTTTTTTACGTAATATGGGATCAGAATATTGTAAGTTTATATATCTCTCTTTAAATCTATCTAAATCACCGCTATAGTTCCTATCTGAAAAATTAATTCCTTCAATAAATACACGTGCCTGTCTACTGAACTGCTGTCTATCTGCAATAATTTTTTTAATTTCTTTTATAGTTTTCTTAAAATGAAAATTATCTGCATCTTTAATATAAGCTAAAATAGCATTTATTCGTTCTTTTTCCGATTTATTTGTAACACATTTCCAATCATATAGAGCATTAAATGCACGCCAAATATTTTCTAACTTTCTTTCTTTATTCGCTTTAGCAAGAACAATATTCATTAGGATACGTGTCAACACATCTCCCTGCTCATTATAAAGAAACATTTTATCTAATAATTCAGTGCTAATAGAATGTTCTCTATCTTCCTTAGCAAATAAGTTTCTTTGTTCAAAAGGGATGTCTTTCTCCTCGTCAGTTATAAATGTGATAGAGTCAATACTCAAAATTTCTCCAGTAAAATAAATATATAAAAGTCCTTTTACAATACCACGATAGTAATTACTCTTAACTGTAAAAAAGTCATCTTCAAGGTCTATCCGATTCGTTCTATTCCCTGAAAGAATTAAAGTTTGGTTTCTATACTCCAAGACATCCTTACACATCTCCCCTGAAGCTTTTTGATGATATTCAATTTCTTTCTTAAAATCATCTGAAACAAAATTCCCCTTTATAACAACCTTAAATTCAGCTTTCTTCTTTTTTACCATGCTATTTTTTCCTCATCTTAAGTCAATCATTTAAACTTATAATTTATTTACACCCTATACTTTTACCGTTTTAATAAAATAAGAAATCAAAAACTGAGAATAGAATCTCTATTTTTCATATATTGATGAGTTTTCTGTGATGTATTTAAAATTAAATGACCACCACAGCACCTCATCCTTATCCTACCCACTCACCGTTGGCATTGACCTCATAGCCATCTGGTGTAGTGGTGTTTACTGCTAAAGCTCCTGAACTGTAGGCATAATACCATTTACCAGAAACTGTAAACCAGCCTGTTTTCATAGCACCTGACTGGTCAAGATAGTACCATGAGCCATTATCTTTAACCCAACCTGTAGCCAGTGAACCTGACTTGTTCAAGTAATACCATGTGCCGTTGTCTTTGACCCAGCCTGTAGCCAGTGAACCTGTTTCATTCAAGTAATACCATGTGCCACCAGTCTTGACCCAGCCAGTTTGCATCCATCCTGCGTGGTCAAAGTAGTACCATGTACCCTTGATTTGTTCCCAACCGTTGGTTGTGTACGAACCGTCAGCATGTTTGTACCACCAACGACCAGATGATTCAATCCAGTTACCAGCTTGTGAAGCTTTTGAGTCTTCTACTTTCTTGAGTTCTGTATCTGTTTTCTTATCCGCTTGTTTCCCTGCAAGATACTCCAGATACCAATCTGATAAATTGTAATAGTCCTTTCTTTCAGCCTTAACCAACTTATCAAACTCTTCTTGGATTTCAGCTAATTTAGCTTGTTCAGCTTTCAATTTAGCTGTAACGGTATCCAATTTATCTTGTGCCAATTTTGTAGCAGATTTTGCTTGTGTCAATTTTGTTTCCAAATCAGCTACTTTTGTTTGCGCATCTGCAAGATTCTTATCTGCGTTTAGATAAGCACTCAATTCTGTCGCAATTGCTTTAGCATCTGACACCAATTTGTCTTTTTCTTCATGTAGTTTCGCTTGTTCAGCTTGAAGAGCTTTCAACTTGCTTTCTTCAGCTTGCAATTTTGCTTGCGCATTTGTAAGAGCAGTTTCAGCATCTTTTTGGGCAGTTTTGGCTATAGCTAGTTCATCTTTAGCTGTTTCAAGAGCAGTTTGTTTTTCTTCTTGGCTTCTTGAGAAGTTTTCAACAGCTGTTTCAGCAGTTGCTTTACGTTCTTGTGCATTTTTCAAAGCAAGATTTGCCAATTGCAAGTTCTTTTCAGCAACTTCTGTTTGAAGTGGACTAGCTGTTTTACTTGTCAATTCTTTTTCAGCGTCTGTTTTAGCTTCAAGTGCAGAAGCATATTTACGTGAAGTTTCTGCTAATTTAGCTTTATCATTTACAAGAGCAGTTTGAGCTTGGCTGTTTTGTTTTTGTGCTTCAGCTAGTTTAGCTTCAAGTTGGGCAAGGTCTTGATTGAGGTTGATTGGTTGTTTTGTTTCAGTAGCAAAAGTGTTTACAAACCAGTAATCACCATTGATGTTAGCAATGGTCATCGCAACACTATTTTTAGCATTTAGATTATTAGCTAAGTGTCCCCACTTAGATTTTGCATCAAAGAATGAATACATTCTAAATGCTGTTATAATAGAGTGTTTCAAATCAAACATATTGGTTGCATCTTTAGAACCAATTACTGGAGCTAGATTTTCTCCATGTTCATATAAATCATTACGTTTTTCAATTGGTTTTTTAACGCTGTAAAGTAAATGTCCGTCGGTAAGTGGATTTGTACCACGTTTTCATATTCTTTAGCAATTTGTTTACTGTAATCAATGGCATCTTGGTCAAGATGAGGATGATTTTCTTGTCCTACTAATTTTGCAAGTTCAGTTGTTAGATTAGCATAAAAATTACTAATTTCAATAATTTGATCATTTGTTAAATTATCAATATCAACTTTACGTTTAGAATCGCTCTCATCAATTTTAACATTAAACTTCTTAGTGACTTCGATAGCTAACTTTTGTAATAATTCACTAGCGTCTTCAGTCCAATTCTTTTTCCAGTATTCGTAAGCGTCTTTAAAAGTCACTTGGTCTTTATCGAATCCAAATTTGGCTTTTTCTTCAGCTGTCAAATTGTAGACAACATTACTTGTAGTAATTTTCTCTTTTGATAACTTAGCTTTTTCCGCATCCAAGGCAGTTTGGGCTTCTTTTTCTTTAGACGCTGTAGCATCTGCTTTTTCTTGGATAGAATCCACTTTGTTTTGGTCTGCGTCCATCATTTCTTTAGCTAATTTCAATGCGTCATTTTTGACATTCACATTGTTCTCAGCTTGTTTGATGGCATCTGCGCGGTTGCTATCTGCTTTCTTAGCGGTTTCGACAGCTTTTGTTGCACTTGAGATATTGGCATTGGCTTGTTCAATATCTTTTTCAGCTTGTGCAAGTGAGGCTTTTGCTTCACCAAGTCCTGAACCATTTAGCGCGTCTTCAGCTGATTTTACATTAGCTTCTTTAGCGGTTACTGTTTTATCCGCTTCAGCTTTCTTACTTGTTGCGCTTGCAACGTTAGCTGTTTCACTTGCTACAGTCTCAGTTTGAGCTTTAATCGCTTCAGTAGACGCTTCAGTTGCTTTTTGATTGGCTTCTTGAGCTTTTACATTGGTGTCTTGTTTAGCTTTTGTAGCAGTGATATTTTCTTCTGTAGCATTTGCTTTAACAGCTTCCGCTGACTTCAAGTCCTCTTTAGCGCTTGTCAAAGCAGTTTCAGTAGTTGTAACAGCTTGGTTAGCAGAAGTAGCTTCAGCTTTCGCTGTTTCACTTTCAGCTTCAACTTGTTTAACAGTAGATGCTTGAGCATCAAGAGCAGGCTTGACATCAGAAGATTTCTTTGCATCAGCTACAGGTTTAGAAACAAGAGCTGGTTCATTGACAGCAGTCACAGCAGTTGTATCAACTGGCGCTGAAGTAGTTGCTTCCTGAGCAAATGCAGGTACACCAACAGACGCAAGCGCAATAGCTGTTGAAGTTGTGAGGGTTTTCAGTTTCTTCATCATTTTCTCCTTTGATGGCTGATAGAATAGGATTGAGTGGTAAGTCAATCCTTGTTATACTAGTATAACAAGCCGGCTTTGTTAGCTATTCTTTCCCTTATCATACCATAATAGATATTTAATTTTTTCGCAAACTAAACTATAGTTTCAATCTTGTTCACAAAAATAAAAAATAGCACAGAATTCTAATATTTTGTAACTATAGTTTTCTTTCTCCATTTTTTTCTCTAAATTTTTGTATAATAGTCTTAGAAGTATGTAAGGAGACTATTTATGGAAAACCTATATCCATTTGGAGCTACATTTAAGTACCTGCGCGAAGCACGAGGCCTCAGCCTAAAGGAAGCCGCCTCAGATATCGTATCACCACAGTTCCTAAGTCAATTTGAAAAAGGAGACAAAGGAATTTCACTTGAAAACTTTGCCAAACTGTTAATTGTTATCGGAGTGGAATGGAATGATTTTGTTCTCGCCTATGCAAATAAAGGTGGAGACTGCTTAGAATTACCAGCTATAGAATTTGGTAAGCATGTGGTCCATGAAGAAGATATCCTCACTTATATTGAAGAATACGAAAAATTATTTGATGTCTATCTAAAAGACAACCCACTTCAAGCAGAGATGATTTTCAAATCTATTAAATTAAGACATTATCCAACCATATCAAAAAGTCCTGAAACTGTTACCAGAATTCAAAACATTATCAATCATTTAATGAAATCGGATGTCTTTAATAGTATCGAACTTGAAATTTATCGCGTCATTGTCAATCATTGTCCCATGGAACTTATTGATCATATGACCAAACAATTACTACTTATGTACAAAGAGAGTGCCAATACTGACACCTACATCCGCATTTTAAATGCTCTCACTTTCTCCGCAAAATACTTCTCAGAGTTGGGATACTATCAAAAGGCTGATGATATTATTAAAAAAATTAAATCACTTCAGACCTTCGAACGAGGCTATCTAGCTATTCCCCTCATGTTCCTAGAAGTTGAACATGTTTACAATCAATTTAGATGGAATAAACCCGAGGCTATTCCTTTAGCCAAAAATCTATTTAATTATCTGCAAAGCGCAAAATTTATTGATCAGCAATACTACTCTAATTTTATCAACGCCTTCACTTATCATTGTCATGCATTAAATCAGACTGGAATTGATTTATTCTAATCGTCAAAAAAAGTTGCTCCATTTTAGGAACAACTTTTTTATTTATAATTAAAAGTTTCACCTGCCAGCTTATCAGCTAGCTTGGGAAAAATACTATAAAACTTATGGGCTAGGTTCAACAATATTGGTAGATTAAGTTCTCGTTTGTTTTTTCCTATAATCTTGACAATCTTTTTAGCTACTGCATCTGGTTCTAAGAGAAAGCGATCAACCGACTTGAGATAGGTTCCATCTGGGTCAGCTTGGTCAAAAAATCCTGTGCGGATTGGTCCTGGATTGACTGTTGTCACATGGACTCCATAGGGCATGAGTTCGAGACGCAGAGCATTTGAAAAACCAATGGCTGCAAACTTGGTAGCTGAGTAAAGACTGGACTTACCAGTAGCGATCAAACCTGCCATGCTGACGATATTGATGATATGGCCTTTTCGGCTTTCCTTCATACGAGCAGCAAGGCGACGAGATAGATTCATCAGGGCAAAAGTATTGACCTCGAACATCTGATGAATATCTTGGTCAGAAATCTGGTCAAATTCTTCAAAAATCCCGTAACCAGCGTTGTTAATCAAGACATCAATCTTTCCATAGCGGAGATAGAGGTCTGCTACCAGAGTTTCTAAGGCTGAGTCATCAGTAATGTCTATTTCAATCAATTCTGCATGGGGATGATTTCCGTAGAGTTGAGCTAATTTTGCCTTATTTCTACCAAGCAAGATGAGCTGGTCTTCTGGCAAAAGTTTGACCATTTCTTGGGCTAGACCACCGCTAGCTCCTGTAATAAGAATAGTAGGCATACTTATCCTTTCTCAGTCTTTTAGATTTCCACTTCTTCCAAGTCTTTGACTACATGGACATTTTCAAAAACAGTTGCCGCGTCTTTCTTGAGTTTGCTAATATCTTTTGAGAGAAAACGGGCACTGATGTGGTTGAGTAAGAGGCGTTTAGCACCTGCTTCTACCGCTACTTGTGCAGCTTGCATGTTAGTAGAGTGACCATGATTACGAGCAATTATTTCATCGCCCTTGCCATAAGTGGACTCATGAACCAAGACATCAGCATTGATAGCCAGACGCACGCTGGCATTTGTTTTTCGGGTGTCACCAAGAATGGTAATAATCTTACCTGGACGTGGCGCTGAGATATAGTCAGCAGCCTTGATTTTAGTCCCATCTTCGAGAACAACATCCTGACCATTTTTGATTTTTCCAAAAAGCGGGCCAAATGGGACGCCAGCAGCTTTGAGTTTTTCAGCATCCAAAGTTCCTTCTAAATCCTTTTGGATAACACGATAGCCAACACAGAAAATAGTGTGATCCAACTCCTCAGCATACACCGTAAACTTATCAGTCTCAAGAATTTTTCCTAGAGAATCTTGGTCAAACTCATGAAAATGAATGCGATAGGGCAGACGAGAACCTGACACACGAAGACTGGTTAAGACAAATGATTTGATTCCTTGAGGTCCGTAGATGTCCAAATCTGTCTGCTCTTCATTGGCCTGAAAGGCACGGCTAGAAAGGAAACCTGGCAAGCCAAAAATGTGGTCTCCATGCAGGTGGGTAATAAAGATTTTGCTGACCTTACGTGGTCGAATTGTGGTTTCCAGAATGCGATTTTGCGTTCCTTCTCCACAGTCAAAGAGCCAAACTTCGTTAATCTCGTCCAAGAGTTTCAGGGCGAGACTTGAAACGTTGCGGGCTTTAGAGGGCTGACCAGCCCCCGTTCCTAAAAATTGAATATCCATTCGATACTTTCTAATTAATCAATATATAACATAGCTGTGCGGTTTTCCGATCGGAAATAGCGCTTGCCAGAAAAAGCAACAGCTTCTTGCAATAAATCCTCTTGGCTATAGCCTTTAAAACGCTTGCGACCATCTGCTAAGATTTCCAAATCAGTCAAATCTGTAAGATTTTCCACGCTCACAACTTCCTCGTCCCCGACAGCCTTCATATAAATCTTGCCAGACTCCTCAAAGACTAGCTGATGGGGAAAAATTTGCGCAATTTCAAAGAGCAAGTCATCCGAGATTACCTCTTCATTTTCAGAGAAAATCCGACCAAGCCCCTCACTCTCATAACAAAAACCAAAGGATTTACCAGACAGATTAAGCCGAATAAAAGGCTTATTTTCTAGAGTGAAACTAGGTTCAGCATTGTAGAGATTTAGCTCCTGACTGACTTCTGCAAAATAATCCGTCGCAACCTCAGGACTCTTTTTCTGGTAGAGTTCTGCAAAGTAGGCATTGACCACACTAGGCGGAGGAGTAATGAGAGCCAACTGCTCCTGCTCTGTCTTGCCAGCTAGAAGTTGATCCAGATAGACCTTGTCCAGACTTGTATAGCCCCCATATTTTAGAGCCAACGTTTTAATATCAGTCATAAAATTCCTCTAACCTCCATTTATTTTTCTCGGAAATGTAGCCTGTAATGACTTCGCCATCCTCCTGATAATCACGTTCTTCCAGAATCGCGACACTTTCTAAATCATGAATCTTGTATGACTTTGAAAAAGGCACGCGCAGGGTAAATCTCTCAAAAATCTCCTTGATTTTCTCTAAAAATAGTGCCTGCAAATTCTCACGACTATCCTCAGACTTGGCAGAAATGAGGGCATAGGGCGTTTGGGTAGGCGTGAAATCCTCCACCAAATCCGCTTTATTATAAAGGGTCAGGCGAGGAATATCCTCCATGTCCAAGTCTTTCATGATGGACAGGACTGTTTTTTCATGCTCCTCGTGGTAAGGATTGCTGGCATCGATAACATGAACCAGAAGGTCCACATGCTTGCTTTCTTCCAAGGTTGACTTAAAACTGGACACCAACTCTGTCGGCAAATCTTGGATAAAGCCAACGGTATCTGTCAAAGTTACTTGAAGATTGCCACCCAGATGAATACTCTTAGTCGTCGCATCTAGAGTCGCAAAGAGCTCGTCCGCCTCATACTGAGTCTTACTGGTCAAGGTGTTCATGATGGTTGACTTCCCAGCATTGGTATAACCAATCAAACCAATCTTAAAGGTGCTAGACTCCAGACGTTTTTCTCTGACAGTCGCCCGATTTTTCTCAACCACCTTGAGCTGGCGCTCGATATCTGTGATTTGGTTGCGAACACTACGACGGTTCAACTCCAACTGGCTTTCACCAGGTCCACGGGAACCAATTCCCCCTGCCTGACGGCTGAGCATAATTCCCTGACCAACCAAGCGAGGCAAGAGATATTTTAGCTGGGCTAGGTGGACTTGGAGTTTCCCTTCATGGCTTCGAGCCCGCATGGCAAAGATATCCAAAATCAACTGCATACGGTCAATGACCTTAACACCGAGAACTTCTTCTAGATTGACATTTTGCCTCGGAGTCAGACGGTTGTTGACGATGACAGTGGTGATTTCTTCTGCATCCACCATAAGCGCAATCTCTTCCAACTTACCAGAGCCGACGAAGGTTTTAGAATCATATTTTTCACGTTTTTGTCTGTAGCTATCTACAACGACTGCCCCAGCTGTCTTAGCTAGACTGGCCAATTCTTCCATGGAGAGGTCAAAATTGTCCATGCCCTGCAATTCCACACCAATCAGCAGGACTCGCTCCTCTTTTTTTTCCGTATCAATCATCTAAAAACTCCTCTATCTGGCTAAAAATACGCTCCTGCACACCAGACTCTCCAATCTGATAAAAGGTGACCTGCATGCGATTACGGAACCAGGTCAACTGGCGCTTGGCAAAACGACGGGTCGCCTGTTTGAGACTCTCACTAGCTTCCTCCAAGGTCTGCTCTCCACGGAAATAAGGAAAGAGTTCCTTATAGCCAATGCCTTTGGCAGCCTGCACATCTGGATAATGGTCAAAGAGCCACTTGGCCTCATCCAAAAGACCAGCCTCAAACATCAAATCCACTCGGCGATTGATGCGCTCATAAAGTTGACTGCGTTCATCATCCAAGCAGATGATCAATGGTTCATACAAGGTCTCTTGATTTTCTAAATCCTGACCAAAATGGGCAATTTCTAAGGCACGCATAGCACGACGACGATTAAACTGAGGAATCTCAAGGCCTGCTTGCTCCACAAGATAGGCTAATTCCTCATCTGTATAAGGCTCCAAACTAGCCCGATAAGCTAAAATCTCCTCATGGGGAGTCTCCCCACCTAGATGATATCCTTCAAGTAAGCTCTGGATATAAAGCCCAGTTCCACCAGCGATAATGGCTAGCTTACCACGACTGTGAATATCCTCAATTGCCATCTTAGCTTCTGAAACAAAATCAAAAGCCGAGTAAGACTCGGTTACCTCTCTAACATCGATTAAATGATGAGGAACAGTTGCCTGCTCTTCTGGACTAGCCTTGGCCGTCCCAATATCAAGTCCTCGATAGACTTGCTGGCTATCTCCACTAACCACTTCGCCATTAAAACGCTCGGCCACTTCAATGGCAAGAGCTGTCTTTCCAACTGCAGTCGGTCCAACAATCACAATTATTTTTGTTTTCATCTTTTTTCCTTGAAAAATTCCCATTTTTTCGTTACTATTATTATAACACAAAAAGGTCAGTCAGAAAAATGTGACCTCTTGAGGAGGCTGACTGATTAAGAAGATAAAGGAGGAAGACTCATGGCTAAAGGATTCGCTAAAGGTCTTGTAACAGGTGTCGCAGGAACTGTCGCTGCAGTTGCAGGTGCAGTATACGCATTTAAAAAGAAAGTAATCGAACCAGAAGAGCAAAAAGCAGCTTTCATCGAAGAAAACCGTAAAAAAGCAGCTCGCCGCCGCGTATCACGTTAAGAAACAAAAGAAGTTGGGATTCATTGTCTCAACTTCTTTTTTCTATTCTTTTAAATAGCTAGGTCAAACTTCAACTGTGGCTTGACAGGGTCATAATCCACCAACTCAAAGTCTTCTGCTTTAATATCAAAGAAATTAGTCCCATCTGGCACATTCAAAACCAAACGTGGTTGGCAGTTTGACGGATCCCGACGAAGCAATTCCTGAGCTTGTTCAAATTGATTGTCATAGATATGGAGGTTGTTGATGAAGTAGAAGAACTTCCCAACCTTCCAGCCAAAATGCTTGGCAATCATCATTTGAAGAGCCACATACTGCATAGCATTGATGTGGTGGGCCACCAGCATATCATTGGAGCGTTGCGTCAAGGTCGCATCCAGATAGATTTCTCCATCAACACGACGTACATCAAACATAGTCTGAAAGGCGCATGGGAGCAGCCCCTCTGTCTCTTCGAAAGCTTGGTAATCCCAGAGCGAAATGATATTGCGGCGGTTCCAAGGGTTGGCTTCCAACTGTTTGAGAAGCTTATTAATGATATCGTGTTTCTTAACAACGGCACCATAGCGCTCACCAATGGTTCCCGTGTCTCCAACTTCCCAGTCATTCCAGTAGTGAACATTGTACTTGCTATTCAGAACCTCTAGGCTATTAGACTGGTCTTGGTAAATCCAGAGCACTTCCTTGATGGCGGATTTGATGGCGATAGGGCGTAAAGTTGTAATGGGGAATTCCCCCTTGGCCAAGTCATACTCAGCAAATGCACCCGTTACATACTTGGAGTTGGCAACTGTCCCATCCTTGTACTTAGGACGGGCCTGCTCAGAAAAGACACCGTCTTTGAGGATTCGTTCAATATTTTCTTTAAAAAT
>CAUTTK010000012.1:0-28197 GCA_963541475.1 uncultured Streptococcus sp.
CGTCTACCTCAGCAAGCACAAGTGCCGTAGCGTCTACTTCAGCAAGTACAAGCGCTGTAGCCTCTACCTCAGCGTCAACAAGTGCAGTAGCGTCTACCTCAGCAAGTACAAGCGCCGTAGCGTCTACCTCAGCAAGTACAAGCGCTGTAGCGTCTACCTCGGCTTCAACAAGTGCCTCATCAAGTATGACAGTTCCAGAAAGCACTGATAAGCCAAACTTTAGTTTGAGTGATAGTGCTTCACGTTCAGCAAGTGTCAGTCAAAGTGCTTCAGTAAGCGCATCTGTATCAGCTTCTGAATCGGTGTCAACAAGTACCTCTGAGTTAACAAGCATATCGGTATCTGAATCAGTATCAGTATCAACAAGTGCTTCGGTCTCAGCAAGTACTTCAGCATCAGTTGACGCATCATCTTCTGAAACACCATCAGAATCAGCAGGTAAGTCAAGACAGCAATTGCCAAATACAGGTACAGAAGCTTCCAAATCATCTGTACTCCTTGGAGCTTTGGCAGCTGTGACTGGTCTAGGTCTGATTGCGAAACGCCGTAAACGTGATGATGAAGAGTAATTGGATTAAAAATACATAGAAAGTATTGTTATTTCGATTTATGAAAAATCCCTTGGATGAAAACTCATCCAGGGGATTTTTTGCGTTTTAAAAGTTAAGGGAGACAGAAAAATAGCATAAAAAATGTTATAATAGTAGGGAAGGAGAATGACTACATGACTGAAAAAATTACTGTAATTGTACCAACTTATAATGTTGAAAATTACCTAGAAAAATGTTTGGATACTTTGATTAATCAAACTTATAAAAATCTTGAGATAATTGTAATCAATGATGGTTCTACAGATAATTCGGGTGAAATTTGTCAAGAGTATGCACAAAAAGATAATCGAATTGTCTATATTGAAAAAGACAATGGTGGTCAATCGGAAGCAAGAAATATGGGCTTAGATCGAATGACAGGATCTTATGTGACCTTTGTTGATTCGGATGATTGGGTCGAATTAGATTATGTAGAAAACCTATATAAAAAAATAACGGAGTATCAGGCTGATATTGCGGTTGGAAATTATTATTCTTTTAATGAAGCTGAGGGAATGTACTACTTCCATATATTTGGAGATTCTTACTATGAGAAAGTCTATGACAATGTTTCTATCTTTGAAAACTTGTATGAGTCTCAAGAAATGAAGAGTTTCGCTTTGATATCTGTTTGGGGAAAACTTTATAAGGCAGATTTGTTTAAACAATTACGTTTTGATATAGGCAAGCTAGGAGAAGATGGTTATCTCAATCAAAAGATTTACTTACTTGCTGAGAAGACAATTTATTTGAATAAAGGTTTATATGCTTATCGCCAAAGAGAAGGAAGTAGTTCCAGAATTTGGACAGAAAAGTGGATGCACGCCTTAGTTGATGCTATGTCTGAGCGTATTACTCTGCTGGCTAATATGGGGTATCCTCTAGAGAAACACTTGGCAGTTTATCGCCAGATGTTGGAAGTCAGTCTAGCGAATGGTCAAGCTAGTGGCTTATCTGATACCGCAACATATAAAGAGTTTGAAATGAAAAGAACTCTTTTAAATCAGTTATCAAGACAGGAACAAAAGGAAAAGAAGGCCATTGTCTTGGCAGCAAATTATGCCTATGTCGATCAGGTCATGACGACTATTAAGTCTATTTGCTATCATAATCGTTCAATTCGTTTTTATTTGATTAATAATGATTTTCCAAATGAATGGATTAAGCAATTAAATAAGCGATTGGGAAAGTTTGACTCAGAGATTATCAATTGTCGGGGTACGTCTGAGCAAATTTCACGTTATAAAACGGATATTAGTTACACAGTATTTTTGCGTTATTTTGTGGCTGATTTCGTGAAAGAAGACAAAGCTCTTTACTTGGATTGTGATCTAGTTGTAACGAAAAATCTAGATGATTTATTTGCTACAGACTTACAAGACTATCCTTTGGCTGCTATTCGAGATTTGGGAGGCAGAGCCTATTTCGGTCGAGAAATCTTTAATGCAGGTGTCCTCTTGATTAATAATGCTCTTTGGAAACAAGAGAATATGACTCAAAAGCTGATTAACTTGACCAATGAATGGCATGATAAGGTGGATCAGGCTGATCAAAGCATTTTGAATATGCTTTTTGAAAACAGATGGTTGGAATTGGACTTTGATAATAATCATATTGTCATTCATGAACGTTTCGCAAACTATAATTTTCCAGATGGTCAGGAATATCCAGGAATTATCCACTATTTATCAGAGAGAAAGCCTTGGCATGCACACGCTGGACAAACCTATCGTGATGTTTGGTGGTATTACTATGATATGGAATGGACAGAGTTGGGAAAAAATCATCATTTACATTCTCTTAAAAAATTGCATCTTTATCCTATAAAAGTTCCATTTTCTTGTTTGATTTATACAGCTTCAGATCAAATTGAGCAGCTGGAAACACTAATAGTGGCTTTACCAGAAGTGCAATTTAAGATTGCAGCAAGAGTAATCGTTAGTGAGAATCTTTCTAGGCTTGTTGTGTATCCAAACGTTACTATCTATTCTGGAACAGTGTCTTTAGAGGAATTGGATAGAGAATTGGTGGAAAGTTGTCAGCTTCTTTTAGATATCAACTATGGTGAGAAGGAAGTAGGGATATTAGAGCAATTTATTTCCCAAAGTAAACCAATTTTAGCCTTTGAGAATACTAAATCTTATGAAGCCAACCAAGAGGTGTATCAGATTGATCAAGTTTCAGAAATGATAGAGAGAATAAGAGAGTTAAATAGATGAGAAAAAATACTGTGCGAGGTGATGCACTAATCTTAACTGTAAGTGATCAGATTGAACAATTAGAATATATTTTAGAAAACTTACCAGATATTTGTTTTCATATTGCAGCTCCTGTACAGTTTTCTGAAAAGATAAAAGGACTGGAGTCTGAATATAATGTCCGTCTCATGACAGTGACAACTCATCAGCAAATTGATTTTCTAGTGAATATGTGCGACATCCTATTAGATATTAATCACTTTCAAGAAGTTGATTCTATTGTTTCAAAGTTTGTGCGGGCAGGTAAAACTGTCTTGGCTTTTGATAATACAGTTCATGGAAATCAAGGACAGGAAGTCTTTGAAGCCAATAGACCTGATGAATTGGTTAGTAGGATTCATGATTTTATAAATTCATCCCAAGCGGGGGTTCATAATCAAGAAAACATTATCCAAGATGGGAATTGGAATGTATTTAAAATAGATGATAAGGCTAGCCTTATTGTTGGAAACAATGTTATTTGTAGAAATTTTGAAAATTTCCATGTTTCTGGAGGGAAATTGATTTTACATGATGGTGTCTTTATTAATAACTCTTGCAGTTTTAACTGTATGGAGAGAATTGAAATAGGTTCTGGAACTATGATGGGAGAGGGAGTTCGTTTTTACGACCATGATCATGTTTATACTGCTGAAAAGATAGAAAAATGGCAGTGGACAACTGCGCCAATTAAAGTTGGAAAAGACTGCTGGATAGGAAGTAATGTCACGATTTTAAAAGGGGTGACTATTGGGGATAATACTATTATTGGGGCAGGTTGCTTAGTGCGTAAAGATATCCTGGCTAATAGTGTGGTTTATAATGATGGGAATCTTGTTATAAAAGAACGCAGTTAAGAAACATTATGTTTAAAGGAGTAATTATATGAAAAATGAATTAATTAGTATCATAGTTCCAGTCTACAATGTTGAAAATTATTTACGCCAATGTTTAGATAGTATTATGGGGCAGACTTATCAAAATTTCGAGTGTTTATTAATAAATGATGGTTCACCTGACCATTCAGCGGATATTTGTAGAGAGTATGTTTCTAAAGACTCTCGTTTTCTCTATTTTGAAAAGGAAAATGGTGGGGTATCCTCTGCACGAAATCTGGGAATTGAACATTCTAAAGGAGAGTATATCACTTTTATTGATTCGGATGATTGGGTAGATTCTGATTATTTAGAAGTTCTTTATAATGCACTTATAGATGAGAATGCAGATATATCAGTATCTACTTATAAAAGATTTCATATGGCGGATAATTGTTGGTATTTTCATTCTTTTCAGAGGGGATATGATAAAAAGACATTTACAGGTCTAGAATTGATTGATAAATTACAATTATTATCTTCATTTGATCATTCATATGGCTCTACATGGGGAAAATTGGTTAAGAGTGTAAGAGTAGAGACTATTCGTTTTAATGAAGAAACAACTTTAGGTGAAGATATGGAATTTTGGTATAAACTATATCTAATTTCTGATAAAATTGTATATGTAAACAAAGATACTTACATTTATCGAACTAGTAACGATGAATACAAACACTTTGAATTAGAAAAAATTAGGAGTGATATTCAACATCGATTGAATTTTATTGCATTTCTAACTGCTAGAGATCTAGAAGTTACTTCGTATGTAGATGACTGTATTTTGTATCTTCACGATCTAGTAGACAAGATGAAATTAGAGGGATTGGAATTTACTCAAACTGCAAGATGGTTGCAAGAGGTACTATTTCTACTAGAAGGATAATATGTTAGTCTGTAGGTAAAGAAAAAGTCTTTGTAGATGATGAGAGGATTGTTTAAAATCAAGAACTAGGAAAAAAGGATATGATAGAAAGTGGAGAGAAATGAAATTACATATTACCAATCTATATGGAATGGCTAGGGAAAGTACAGCAACTATTGCTCAAAATGCTGTTCAAAAAATTGCTGCTCAACTAGGATTTAGAGAGTTAGGGATTTATTTTTACCATGCATCGGCTGAAACTGTAGAAGAGAGAAGTAGAAGATTAGATGGGATTCTAGCAAGTGTTTCAATGGGAGATGTGGTCATTTTTCAAACACCTACTTGGAATGGTTTAGAGTTTGAAAGAGAATTTTTAAGTAAGTTGAAACTTCTCAATGTGAAAATCATAGTATTTGTCCATGATGTGATTCCCCTGATGTTTAAAGCAAATGAATTTCTGATGCAGGATTACATCAACCTTTACAATATGGCAGATAGTATCATCTTACCATCAGAAGCTATGAAAGAAAAACTACTTCAAAATGGCCTGAATGTTAAAAAAATTATTTTTCAAAGAATGTGGGATCATCCTCATGATTTGGACTTACATGAACCTAAATTTAAAAAAGAAATCTATTTTGCAGGAAATTTAAGCCGTTTCCCAGAATTAAAAACCTGGGAGGGGACAGTTCCGCTAACTGTATTTTCAAATGAAGAACAGCTTTCTTTATCGACTCAAGTTCACATTGAGGGTTGGAAGACTGATGAAGAAATGCTCTTAGAGTTATCAAAAGGTGGATTTGGACTGGTTTGGACTACACATCAAAATGAGGAACAAAATATAGATTATTACAGTATGAATGTTTCTTATAAGTTGAGTACTTATTTAGCCGCAGGCATTCCTGTCATTATTCCTGCTACTTTGTCTAACTCGGACTTTATAGTAGAGCAAGGGTTGGGATTTGTAGTTGATAACTTAGAGGAAGCAAGCCATTTGGTGGAACAACTATCAGAAGAAGCCTATCTTCAAATGTGTAGTAGAGTACGTTATTTTTCTTTTTTACTAAGTCAAGGTTTTTATGCAAAACAGTTTTTGTTGCAAGCAGTTTTTGAATTAGGAATTAGTAACAATCAAATATCAAGAGGTATTCGACTATTGACAGTTACAAATAGTCAGGATTTGGAACAAATTGAATACCTAGTAGAACAACTTCCTGAGTGTGATTTTAGCATTGCTGCTAGAACTCTTATGGGACCACGTTTGACAAACTTGGCTGAGAAAGAAAATGTCTATCTATATCCAGCCTCAGATTCAGAACAGATTGAGGAACTATTAGACAAGACTGATCTATATTTGGATATTAACTATGGTGGGGAAGTAGATGGGGTTTTTAACCTCCTGTTAGACAAATCTATTCCTAGTTTTGCCTTTTATAAAACACAAAATGGGGAAAAAGGACAGTATCTCTTTTCTATCAAAAATGTTGATGCTATGGTAGCTGCAATTAGGAATTATGCTGAAACAAAACAATTGCCCAATAAACCCTTTGATTTTGAAGTGCAGACTATAGATGAAACGCTTGATTATATTCTGGAGTATCAATCTTCAATAGCACGATTTGGTGATGGTGAGGCTGCAATCATGTTAGGCCAATCTATTAATTATCAGAAATATGATCCTAATCTTGCAGAAGAATTGAAATTTATTTTTAGTCAAGAGAGCAGTTCTACATTAGTTATTGGTTTACAAGAAGGTTTAAAAAATCGTTTCTCTTTTGTTCCAGATGCTCTAGCTTTTTGGAGACAATATTTAGAGGATTATGAAGAATTTTATCTAGAGTATTGTAAAAATACTTGGTATGGCTCAACTTTTATTTCCAGACCTTATATTGATTTTTTAGATAAATCAAAAGCAAAATCTCAGTTTGAAAAGTTGAAAAAGCTATGGGAAGGAAAAGATATTCTTATCGTAGAAGGATACGCTTCTAGATCTGGGGTAGGAAATGATTTATTTGATGGTGCCAAGAGTATTAAGAGAATTATTTGCCCATCTCGACACGCTTATGATAAGAAAAATGAGATAATGGAAGAAATCATGAACCATGCTGATGGACGTTTAGTTTTGTTAATGCTAGGTCCTACAGCTAAAGTTTTAGCTTATCAACTTGCTACCAAGGGTATGCAGGCAATTGATATTGGACATGTTGATTCTGAGTATGAGTGGATGCAGATGGGAGCTGAAAATAAGGTTTTATTACAGAATAAACATACTGCAGAGTTTAATCTAGATACAGAAATAGAATTAGCAGATGATGAAGCATATTTGAGTCAGGTTGTTGTAGACTTGAGTGCAGAATAGTATAAATCATAAATTTTCGGAGGAGAAATGACACCAGAAAGAATTGCAATCGTTTTGATTGCTGATCAAGCTTATACAGAACAATTAACTGTGACCATGAAATCCATCATGTATCACAATAAATCAGTTGATTTTTATATCATAAATCAAGGTATTATGCCAGATTGGTTTAGAAAAATGAGACGTATAGTGAGAAATCTGGGGGGGGAACTTTACAATATTCCCTTTGATATAGGATTGATTTCAGCTGAGTGGAGAACGCAAAATCATATTAGTCCGATTGCTTATGCTAAGTATTTTATTCCTCGTTTTATTGATAGGGAGAGAGTACTTTATCTAGATACAGATGTTATTGTTAATGGCAGCTTAACCTCTTTTTTCTTAACAGACTTAAAAGGATTTCCAGTAGCTGCTGTACGTGATGTGGATGGTAGTTTTAATACTGGTGTTATGCTCATTGATAATCTACAGTGGAAGGAATTATCTGTTTTAGATAAATGCTTAGAATTATCTGAAGGTGAGAAAAGCGAACATTGGGAATTAGAACATTTTAATGGAGATCAGACAATCTTGAACTATGTTTTTCAGGACAATTGGTTGGAGTTGGATAAGCGATTCAATGTTCAGGTTGGTCATGATATCGTAGCATTTTATAGTAACTGGCAAGAGCATTTTTGTATGAAGGATAGTCCTCTGATTATTCATTACACAACTTATAGAAAACCATGGAATAGTTCAACATCATACAGATATAGAGAAAAATGGTGGGAATTTTATAATTTAGAACTTTCCCAAGTTTTAGCTCATCATCTAGGAGAATTTTCTTTACAAAAAGAAAAGCAGGGATTGGATTTCTTCACATTAACAGGAACAGAACAATTTGAAGGAATTGAACATTTAGCAAGTAGCTTTCCAGAACATCGCTTTCATATAGCTGCTTATACAGAATTTGGATCGTGGCTAAGTGCTCTGGGCCAAAGAGATAATATTTACCTACATCCTGAGTGTATCCCAGCTACTTTTGATCAATTATTAGAAAATATGGATGCTTATCTTAATATTAATCATGGGGATATAAATGAGACAATTTTAGAGAGAATGAGTGAGATGAATAAGCCTATTTTTTCATTTTATGCTACTCATAAAGGGAATGTACCTCAATATCTTTTTCTAAGACAGGAGTTAGAAAAAATGGAGGATGCGATTCGTTTATTCTCTGAAATTGGAGCCGATAAATTTCGTCAAACATTTAAACAAGAAGAATTATTTGATATTTCAGTCATGTCTATAGATGAAACCTTGGATCAATTATTGGAAACAGAACAATCACTTATTCGTTTTGGAGATGGAGAGTTTCATATTATGAATGGTTATGATATAGGATTCCAAGAGTATAACGAAGAGTTATCTAATAGTATGAAAGATATTTTATTAAATGCAAATAAGGAAGATATATTAATTTGCATGCCAGAGGTTTTTGAAGTTTTTGCAGGAAATTTCCCTCAAGATCATAACTCTGAGACTTTCTGGAAGAGGGAATTAGACGCTTTTGCACCATTTTTCAGAATATATTGCCAATCACAGAAGTATGGCTCAGCCTTTATATCAAGACCTTATATTTATAATAAAGATAGGAGTCGTGCTTTTGACCAATTTGAAAAAATGAAACAATTATTCGAAGGGAAAGACTTACTAATTGTAGAAGGGGTAACTTCGCGTTCGGGCGTTGGAAATGATTTATTTGATAAGGCTAGCTCTATTAAGCGTATTATATGCCCTTCTTACAACGCTTTTTCTAAAATTCAGGAGATACGAGAAAAGATTCTAGAGCATGTAGAGGGACGCTTGATTTTATTAATGTTAGGACCAACTGCTAAGGTACTAGCTTATCAATTATCTCAATTAGGCTATCGTGCTTTAGACCTTGGGCATATCGATTCGGAGTATGAATGGATGAAGATGGGAGCAGAAACTAGAGTGCAGTTACAACATAAGCATACTGCAGAATATTATTCTGATCAAGAAATTGAACTGATTGAAGATGAAGATTACAATCAGCAAGTTGTTGAGGATTTATCTAAATAGTGAGGAAGGCATATATGAATTTTCCATTAATATCAATTATTATCCCTGTCTATAATGTTGAAGAATATATAGCACATTGTATTCATAATATTTTATCGCAAACTTATAGTAATTTGGAAATTATTATTGTAAATGATGGTAGCTTAGACGATAGTATAAGAATTGCAAAAGAATTGACCAAAGATGATTCACGTTTTATCTATATTGATAAGGAAAATGGTGGACAGTCGGATGCTCGAAATGCAGGATTAGATATTGCGATGGGGGATTATATCTTTTTCTGCGATCCAGATGACTTTATGTTTGAAAAAAGTATCGAAAACTTGTACTATGCCAGCACTTTGATGAAAGCAGATATTGTAGTAGGTTCATTTTGTCACTTTAATGATGGTGTGTTTTACTTGTATAATCCAGATAAAGATGGGGAGATATTATCTCATATATCAGCAACAGAGGCCATTGAAGGTATGGATAGTATGGAAGATTACCCATTTCTTCGTTATTCGGCTGTATGGGGTAAGTTATTTAAAAAGAACTTGTTTGAGACTATTCGTTTTCCTAAAGGAAAATACGCAGAAGATCAATTTATTATGTGGAGATTATATCTTGCAAGTGATGTGATTGTTCGCTATCAGTCAGATGTCTATGCCTATAGAGTAAATTATAAGGGGTTGACGCAAAATTATAATTTATCTCACTTGGATTTTATTGAAGCGATTGAAGAACGTATTCATACCTTAATGGAGATACCAGAATTAGATTATCCTATGGAATTGGCATTTAATCAGTATAAATTTGCTTTGAAGAGAAATCTTTCTATGTTGGAAGGGAAAGGTTTTATTAAAGAAGAAGCGGAATTACGAGAGAAAGTGGAATATGCTGATAAAGGGGAGTACCTATTTTTAAAAAATATTAGAGAGTAAGATATGGAAAATCAATTAATTAGTGTTATTGTACCGATATATAATAAAGAAGATATTTAAATGCGTCAAAAATATTAACATAATTTCAGGAAGCTAGAAATCATCATACTGGTTTATTACAGTGGATGAAATATAATATAGGGACAGTATGGAATATGTCCGATACAGTCAATTATAAAAAATAGAGAATCAATTGTGCTTGATAAATATAGTTAAACAAAAAGAAAAGAATATAGATGAAAATTAATAGATTTAAAGAGGAATAGCAAGAAAGCGAGATATGAATTGAAAACAGAAACAATATCAATCATTATACCAGTGTATAATGTAGAGAATTATCTAAGGTCGTGTTTGGATAGTGTTCTATCACAAACTTATAAGGATTTTGAAGTTTTGATGGTAAATGATGGCTCAACAGATAGTTCAGGAGCTATCTGTCAAGAGTTTGCAGAACGTGACAGCCGCTTCCACTATTTTGAAAAGGAAAATGGGGGATTGTCTGATGCTAGGAATTATGGACTTGATAGAGCTAAGGGACATTATATCACTTTTCTAGATTCGGATGATTTTCTCTTTGAAGATTATTTAGAGAATTTGTACCACGCTAGTCGTTTAAGTGACTCAGATATCACAATAGGAGGGTATTGTCGTTTTGGTGACTCGAATTTTTACTTCTATAATGATCGTTTTAAGAGTGATTCGTTGGTATCACTTAAAGATTTTCAGGCTATTCAATATCTAGATTCTATGCTTGATGTTACATTTCTAACCTTTTCTACCGCTTGGGGAAAATTATTTAAACGAGAGTTATTCAGTGAGCTACGCTTTCCCTACGGAAAATATGCAGAGGATCAATTTTTAATCTGGAAATTGTATATGAAAGCTGATAAGATTTATGTTTTTAATGGAGCTTCCTATGTTTATCGTATGAATCCTTCAGGATTGTCTAATATTTTCACTCTCAAGCATTTAGATTATATTGATGCTCTTGAAGAGAGGATAAAGGAAACAAAAGATATAGAAGGTATAGAAATTCAGCATTCCTTTAATATGTACAGCTATGTATTACAGAGAATATTAGGGCAATTAGAAGAACATGATTATATTGATGAGGCAAAGGAAGTACGTAAAAAATTAGAGTTGGTTGAACAAGGACAATATTCATTTTTGTCAGATGAAGTTAAGGAGATTGAAGTAGAAAATGGTGGGGAACTAATTAGTATTATAGTTCCAATTTATAATGTCGAAAACTACCTCCGAATGTGTTTGGATAGTATTGAACATCAAACTTATTCAAATATCGAAGTTTTATTGATAAATGATGGTTCACCAGATTCATCTGGAGAAATCTGTCAAGAATATGTTGCAAGAGATAGTCGTTTTCGTTACTTTGAAAAAGAAAATGGAGGTGCATCTGATGCACGAAATTATGGTATTGAAAGATCAAATGGAAAGTATCTAACCTTTGTAGATTCGGATGATTGGTTAAGTTTAACTTATGTGGAAGATTTATATCAAGCAGCTATTCGAAATGATTCAGATACTGTTATCTCACATTACACTATCTATAATGAGAGTGATAGAAATTATTATGTCCATATTTGGGATGATTACTATGAAAAGAATTATACTAGTGAAGAACTTATCATGGAACTTCCCAAATTGGAATTAAACGGCTATATATACATAACTAGTTGGGGAATTCTATTCAAGAAAGAATTATTTAATAATGTAAAATTTCCTAAGGGGAAAGTAATAGAAGATTCTTGGACTAATTATAAATTGTTTTTTAAATCAAAAAAAATCACTTATATCCATAAGGAAATTTATTCTCATAGAGAAGGAATACTGAGTGTTGGAAGTAGTATTAATGAGAAGCTCTTAACAGATGTTTTAGAATGCTTGTTAGAAAGATTAGCTATTTATACCATAAAAGGCTGGAATTACTCTGATGAAAAGAATAATGTCTTGGGATGTTTGAGATTACGATATCAACAAGCAAAAGAAAATGGATTGCAGGATACAGAAATTTTTAGGAGATATACGGAAATATTATCATTAGTAGATGAAAGTTAAATAGCATAGTATTATTCATATAAAAATGTATCTTCAAATTAATAATAGACTTATTTGGTAACCATATAGTTCATAACTATGTTATACAATAGTTATGAAAACTGTGTATGAAAAAGCAATGTAATAGAGAAAGGGATGAAATATGTATAAAAGTTGAGAATTTTAATGTTAAGTTTAAGACTTTTGAGATTATGGAACAATCTTATCGCAATCAAATAAAAGATTTGAACTAAAAGTTGATTTGATTTGTGCTATCATTAGCTATGAGTTAAAATAGTTTCCGAACAAGTCAGATGTGTTATCATCTTCTATTATTTAGAAGATTGTAAGTTTGAGTTTATAAAAAATAGTTAAAGGAAAGAAAAATATGGGAGATTCAAAGGAATTAATTAGCATTATTGTCCCTATTTACAATACTGATTGCTATTTACGCCAGTGTTTGGATAGTATAATTAATCAAAGTTATAAAAATTTTGAAGTGCTTCTTGTCAATGATGGATCAGTTGACGATTCTGCAATGATCTGTAAAGAATTTGCAGAAAAAGATTCTCGAATACGCTATTTTGAAAAAGAGAATGGTGGAGTATCTTCAGCACGCAATTTAGGTCTGAAGAATGTAAAAGGTAATTATATTACTTTTGTAGATTCGGATGATTGGATTGAAGAAAATTATTTAGAAGTACTGTATAATGCTCTTAAAGAGAATAAGGTAGATGTTGCCATTTCAACTCATAAAGATTTTAATATGGATGATAATTTGTATTATTTGCCGTTTTATTCGGAAGAACAATTACATACTTTGGATATTGGAAAAGTATCTAGAGATGAGTTTTTAGAACTTTTTCCAGAACTATCTTCTTTAAATCATGATTTTAATTGTGCTGTATCTAAATTGTTCAAGACGGATGTAGTAAAGAATCTATTGTTTAATGAGTCGGTCAATTATGGGGAGGATTTAGATTTCTTTTTTAGTTTGTATTTAAAAGTTTCTTCCATTTATTACGTGAATCAACCAACTTATATTTATAGGCAACATCAAAGGAGTGCTTCGAATAATTGCTTAGAATCACACGCCATTTCTGAAATTAGAATATATGAGAAGATATTAAAAAAAATTACGGAATTACATATTCCGAATAATCGCTATATAGAAAAATTTAAGATTATTTTATATTTTAGATTGAGTCAATTTCCAGATTCTCAAGTGTTAAAATCTTATGAGTCTTTTATTTCTGTAATGTCAGATAGTGTAATGTATTCTCAGTCTTTGATTAGTATCATAGTGCCAATCTATAATGTCGAAAACTACCTTCGAATATGTTTAGATAGTATTGAACATCAAACTTATTCAAATATAGAAGTTTTATTGATAAATGATGGTTCACCAGATTCATCTGGAGAGATTTGCCAAGAATATGTTGCTAGAGATAGCAGATTTTATTATTTTGAAAAGGAAAATGGGGGATTATCTGACGCACGAAATTATGGTGTGGCTCGTGCAAAAGGGAAATTTCTTACTTTCATAGATTCAGATGATTGGGTTGAAGCAACATATATTGAAGATATGTATCAAGCTGCTTTAAAAAATGATTCTGAAATTGTTATTTCAAACTATGCACAATTTGACGTTAAAGAAAACCATTATTTAATCCATGTATGGGATGACTACTATGAAGAAACCTATGAAGGGGAAGAGTTAATTAATAAACTCCCTTTGTTGGAACCACGTGATTACTCTTTTGTAACGAGTTGGGGAATTCTTTTTAGTCGAAGTTTATTTGATAATATTAGGTTTCCCAAAGGTAAACTTACAGAAGACAGTCGAACAAATTATAAATTATTTGCGAAATCATCTCGTAGTACTTATATTCATAAATCTTTATATATATATAGGATAGGTAGAGAAGGAAGCATTGTTAATACAGTAACTGAGAAGCTATTAATAGATAAGTTAGAGTGTGTATTAGAACGTTTAGCTATCTATACCATAAAGGGATGGAATAGTTTCGACGAAAAGGAGAACACCTTAAGTAACATAAGACAGGGATGGGAATCGGCTAAAGAAAATGGTCTGCAGGATACAGAGATTTTCAGGAGATATACGGAAATACTAGATCTTATAGATAATAATTAAAAGAATAAAGAATGTCCAGTGAGCTGATAGTGTATAAAAACAACCTATTTAATTAACTAACATACACTTTTTCATTATTTCCTTAAGGGAGTTAGAAGCAGATTTTTTCTGCTTTTTTTGTTATAATAGTAACGTAAAAGTTAATAAAAAGATTAAAATACCTGATAGTATAATGATTATAAATTACTCAGTAGAAATAGATTAGAAGTGAGTTTTAGAGAGTAGGATTAAACATGAAAAATATTTTTTCATCGATTGCAGTTAAAAAAGGACTGGCAACATTATTTTTTATATTCATATTTATAGCAGGAAGTAGAGTGACCCTTCCTTTTGTAGATATGAATAATAGGGAATTTTTAGGAGGAACTGCTGCTTATTTGGCTTTTTCTACAGCAATGACAGGCGGAAATTTGAGAAGTTTATCCTTGTTTTCAGTAGGATTATCTCCCTGGATGTCTTCTATGATTTTATGGCAGATGCTTTCTTTTTCAAAAAAATTAAATCTGACATCTGGAGCTATTGAAATACAAAATAGAAGGCAGATGTACTTAACCTTGTTTATTGCTTTGATTCAAGCATTAGCTATTTCGTTAAATCTTCCAATTCAGTCCAATGTGCCTAAAATGTTGGTTATCGTATTAAATACCTGTCTGTTGATAGCAGGGGCTTTTTTCTTGGTGTGGTTATCAGACATTAATGCAACTGTAGGTATCGGGGGATCTATGATTATTTTGTTGATTGGTATGATTTTAAATATTCCTCAAGATTTGATTGAAACATTTCGAACTGTTCCCATACCTCTGTTTGTTTTAATCGGTTTGATTATTATGGGAATTGTCTTTACTTATCTAGTAGCTCTGCTTTATCGTGCTCGTTATCGTATAGCGGTTCATAAGATTGGCCTACATAATCGTTTTAAGAGATATTCTTATTTTGAGATTATGCTTAATCCTGCTGGAGGGATGCCTTTTATGTATGTCATGACTTTTTTGAGTTTACCAACGTATGTATTGTTGTTGTTACAGACGGTTTTTCCAGGCAATCTACTTTTTACTGAAATCTCATCTCAGTATACAGTGGGTAAACCATTGTGGATTTATATGTATATGATTATTCTTTTTATTTTTAGTATAGCCTTTGCTTTTGTAAATATGAGTGGGGAACAAATTTCAGATCGAATGAAGAAATCAGGAGAATATATTTATGGAGTCTATCCAGGTGAAGAAACGAGTCGTTTCATCAATCGATTGGTTCTTAGGTTTTCTCTTATTGGTGCTGTGTTTAATGTAGTAATGGCTGGGGGCCCAATGTTATTTGTATTGGTTGATGAGAAACTACTTAGAGTAGCAATGATTCCTGGTTTGTTTATGATGTTCGGAGGGATGATTTTCACAGTAAGAGATGAAGTGAAGGCTCTAAGATTAAACGAAACTTATAAACCATTGATTTAGGAGGGTATCATGTATTATTTTATTCCAGCTTGGTATGGTTCAGAACGTCAGTGGCATGCGGATGTGATTCCTTGGTACCATTCACAATTTCGCTTTGAATTTGATGATACCTTTAATCAACTCCGTCTCTTTCAAAGACAAGGAATATCATCTCGCTTATTAGTACTATCTTATCAACCACATTTGCGTTATTTTTTACATAGGCATGGTGTTCTAGAGACAGATGTTTACTCTGTTTTTGATGATATGCAAGATTTCCATGAACTGCATACTCAGGTTCTTCACATTAGAGATATAGAGTGGGATAGTGATTGTCAATTTCTTTATAGTCCTTTTGCAATTATTGTGCAAAAAAAAGGTAAGAAATATGCTCAGGTAGAGCATGGGGTAGAGGGCTTTATTAGTGAAATTCGGTATTTTGATTCAAATGGTCAGATTAGCAAGCGCTATCTCATGGATGACAGAGGATTTGTTTCTAGTGTAATCTATTTTGAAGATGGTCAAGCTATGTATCAGGATTATCTAGATCCTAAAGGAATTTGGCGATTTAGGGAGTATATTCAAGAGAAGGGCAGGATAGAGATTAATCCGATTTTTGCCTATCGATTTAAATTACTTAACTATCGAAATATGGAGCATTTAGTAGCAGAATTTTTTGATAAATATTTGAAAAAAAATCAGAAAAAGCAGGATAAATTTATCATTCCGTCACATCCTTACCATGACCAGTTTATTTTCAAATACATTCCAAGTACTAATCCTAAAATTTTGAGTATTTTCATCAACCGTAATTCTCAAGATACCTTTAGAGAGCTATCATTATCAGTTGATAGTGCCAGTCTAGTATTAGTGGATAGAGAAGATAGTCTAAAACTTTTACAAGAGCTATACCCTGAACTATCTAATAAATTTCATCATCTTTCTCCTTTTGATACACGTTTACGATTGGGGAGAAGTCAAACAAGAAAAGAGTCTATTATTTATTATCAGCTTGATTTTAACGAAGAAATTGATAGAGAAGCATTGACTCAAGTTTTATTATTTATTTCAGAAACTAAAAATACAGAAATAGTTTTCGGAGCTTTCTCGGCTAGCCAGCAACAAATGGAAGATGTAGAGGCTCTTGTTCATGAAATTATTAAAGAGAAAATTCATACTGATAGTTTAGAAAAAGGGATAGACTATGGAGATGCAGAAAATCCTTTAGAAGAAAATCAAGAGCAGGAACTACGTTTTCAATTTGTTAATATGAATGATGAGTTGGAGTTAATCAAGACACTAGAGTTTGTGCGTTTGATTGTGGATTTGAATAAGCAACCGCATCTCTATACTCAAATAGCAGGTATTAGTGCAGGGATTCCTCAGATTAATAGGATTGAAACAGTCTATGTGGAACATTTGAAAAATGGTTATTTGATTTCAGATGTGACGGAATTTTCCAAGGCAGCACATTACTATACAGATAAATTAAAAGAATGGAATCAGGCTTTAATCTATTCTATTGATAAAATTAAGGAACATACTGGTCAACGTTTCTTAGATAAATTGCACCATTGGCTTGAGGAGGTTACTGATGTCAAAGGAACATAAAATCCTACAGATAGGGATTGATAACTGGGCTCATCATTACGATATTCCTGAAAATATGGATTGGTACTATTTCTGTCCCAACTCACCTATAGCTCTTCGTAAAATGATGGAAATGAATAATATTGTAAATTTTCATGCAATCTTGATAGAGGACGGGCAGTATATCAGTGATTTATTACCCTTTATCCATCATTTTGAACCTCATACTTTGTTTTATAATAAGGAGTTTAAAACGACAGATTTGGCCATTCTTGATTTATTAAAGAAACGGTGCGCTCAAGCTATAGATTTCTCAGTTCCTCAGCAATTAGTGAATGATTTGTCAACCTCTCTCTTTAGGGGAGGTTACGGTGATAAATTATTTCCGTCAACGATGCAAATTCATTCAAGCTTTCGAGGGACTATTGCTTATCAGGGGCTTGATGATGTCAATTTGAACGGGGATTTTGGAGATGATTTTCAACAATTAGCTTACTGGCCAGATAATTTTATGGTTTATAAAAATTTACCTATCGAATTATGGTTAGAGTTTGAAAAACAAGGAAATTGTGAATTTCGTCTTGTTATTCGTAAGATATGGGCTGGATCTGTTGATGAATTTTTTGAAGAGGAAACTTATGCTGAAGATGCTCTTCAGAAAGCTATTGTTGTGGACAGTAAAGAGGAAGATTTTTTTATAACGGTATCTGTAGAGGCTCGTGGTCGTGGAAGCTTGAAGTTAGGCAATCTACACCAACGTTGGAGTCGTAAACAATTTGGTAAATTTTTTCTTGGTGGAAATATTTTACATGATAGCAAGCGCGATGAAATTAACTATTTCTTTCATCCAGGAGATTTCAAACCTCCTTTGGCAGTCTATTTTGCTGGGTATCGTCCCGCCGAGGGATTTGAGGGATATCGCATGATGAAAAATTTAGGTTGCCCTTTTCTTTTATTTTCTGATCCTAGGTTAGAAGGAGGCGCTTTTTACCTTGGTAGTGAAGAACTAGAAGAGAAGATAAAGGATACTATTCGTTATTATCTACAGTATTTAGACCTTACTCATAAAGATTTAATTTTATCTGGTCTTTCTATGGGAACTTTTCCAGCTCTTTACTATGCGGGTTTCTTTGAACCTAGAGCCGTTATTGTGGGAAAACCTCTGGCTAATCTTGGAACAATTGCTCGTAGGGGTCGTTTAGATGCACCGGCTGTTTCCAATTTGGCATTTGATGTGTTAATCCACCATACAAATGGAGTGACATCTGACCATATGTTGGAATTGGATCAACGTTTTTGGAAGGTCTTTAAACAAGCTGATTTTTCAAAAACAACTTTTGGATTATCTTATATGAAAGATGAGGAAATGGATAGCCATGCCTATGAACAATTAGTAACTTATCTATGCAATACAGGTGCAAAAATTCTTTCTAAGGGAACATCTGGGCGACACAATGATGATACTGCTACAAATGTGGCTTGGTTTTTGCATTTTTATAGTATGGTATTGGGAGCGGAGTTTGGAAGAGGTGACAAATGATTATCAACCAAAGAGGAAGTATCACTTGGGGAGAGGTAAGTGGGACATTTATGTATGGTAGTAAGGTGACCTATTACGAAGATAAACATATTAGTCTATATAATCCGTTGATACCATCAGGAGAAATTTTAAAAACATGGTTTTCTAGTGTGAATTATCAGGCATTTAGAACTCAGCCCAGTCTCCCTTTACTTAAAAGAAAACAGGATTATCAATTATGTATGAATTTTGAATGTTATCCTACAAATGGAGTCTATACAAAGATTTCCTTTTTTGATAGATATGGGGATGTAATTGAAGAGAAAATTGAAAAAAAGAAAGTCTTTGATTTTACTTATCCTGATGACACCTATACCTACCAAGTCTCCCTTCTAAGTGCTGGCTTTGAGTCTATGGATTTTTATTCTTTATCTATTAAGGAGATTAATTGTGTCTAGAAGTTTTTATCAAGATTTCCAACTTCGGAAAGTTAAAAGGATTTTAAAAAAGATTAATGCCCTTAAAGAAAAGATGGAATCTCTATCAGATCAAGAATTAGCTGCGAAGACAGAGGAATTTCGCCAACGCCTTGCTAAAGGAGAGACAGTAGATGACCTTCTAGTGGAAGCTTTTGCTGTTGTTCGTGAAGCAGATAAACGTGTGCTGGGAATGTTTCCTTATGATGTCCAGGTTATGGGAGGCATCGTTATTCATCAGGGAAATGTTGCTGAGATGAATACTGGTGAGGGAAAAACCTTGACAGCCACTATGCCTATCTATCTCAATGCCCTGACAGGAAAAGGAACTATGCTGATCACTACCAATGATTATCTAGCTAAACGTGATGCTGAAGAGATGGGACAAGTATATCGTTTCTTAGGATTGACAATTGGTGTGCCTTTTACAGATGACCCTCAAAAAGAATTGACCCCACAAGATAAAAAAAGAATTTATGCATCAGATATCATTTATACAACTAATAGTAATTTAGGTTTTGATTATTTGAATGATAATTTAGCTTCAAATGATGAAGGTAAGTTTTTACAACCTTTTAATTATGTCATCATTGATGAAATTGACGATATCTTATTGGATAGCGCACAAACACCTCTTATTATTTCTGGATCTCCTCGTGTTCAGTCTAATCACTACGGTATTATTGATACTCTTGTAACGACCTTGGTTGAAGGTGAGGATTATATTTTTAAAGAGGAAAAAGACGAAGTTTGGTTGACCACTAAAGGTGCTAAAACTGCTGAAAGTTTTTTAGGGATTGACCATTTTTATAATGAGGAGAATGCCCCCTTTGCTCGTCATTTAGTTTATGCGATTAGAGCTCATAATCTTTATACAAGAGACAAGGACTATGTTATTCGTGGTAATGAGATGGTACTGGTGGATAAGGGGACGGGACGTCTAATGGAAATGACCAAATTACAGGGAGGTCTCCATCAGGCCATTGAGGCAAAGGAACATGTCAAATTATCTCCAGAAACACGAGCTATGGCTTCTATCACCTATCAGAGCCTTTTTAAGATGTTTAATAAGGTGTCTGGAATGACGGGGACAGGAAAGGTTGCAGAAAAAGAACTTCTGGAAACTTATAATATGTCGGTAGTGAGCATTCCAACTAACCGTCCTAGACAACGGATTGACTACCCAGATAATCTATATATCACTTTACCTGAAAAAGTGTATGCTTCTTTGGAGTATATCAAAGAATACCATGCTAAGGGAAATCCCTTACTTGTTTTTGTAGGCTCAGTTGAAATGTCTCAGCTTTATTCGTCACTTTTGCTTCGAGAAGGTATAGCTCATAATGTTTTAAATGCTAATAATGCGGCGCGTGAGGCTCAGATTATCTCCGAGTCAGGTCAAATGGGAGCTGTTACAGTGGCAACTTCTATGGCAGGACGTGGTACGGATATCAAACTTGGTAAGGGAGTCGCAGAACTTGGTGGCTTGATTGTTATTGGGACTGAGAGGATGGAAAGTCAGCGGATAGACCTACAAATTCGTGGCCGTTCTGGCCGTCAGGGAGATCCTGGGATGAGTAAGTTCTTTGTATCTTTAGAGGACGATGTTATCAAGAAATTTGGCCCATCTTGGGTGCATAAAAAGTATAAAGACTATCAGGTTCAAGATATGACTCAACCGGAAGTATTGAAAGGTCGTAAATATCGGAAACTAGTCGAAAAGGCTCAACATGCGAGTGATAGTGCAGGACGCTCTGCACGTCGTCAGACTCTAGAGTATGCAGAGAGTATGAATATACAACGAGATATGGTCTATAAAGAGAGAAATCGTTTAATAGATGGTTCTCGTGATTTGGAAGATGTTGTTGAGAAAATCATTGCTAACTACATAGTTCAAGTGACTTCTTCAGACTATGAAAGCCGAGAGTTGCTCTTCCACTTTATTGTGACCAATATTAGTTTTCATATTAAAGAGATTCCAGACCATGTTGAAGTGACGAATCAAGATGCAGTTCGTAGATTTATTAAGCAGGTGATTGATAAAGAACTTTCTGCAAAGAAAGAATTGCTTGAGCAACATGGACTGTATGAACAGTTTTTACGCCTCTCACTACTTAAAGCAATTGATGACAATTGGGTCGAGCAGGTAGATTATCTTCAGCAATTAACCATGGCTATCGGTGGTCAATCTAATAGTCAGAAAAATCCAATTGTAGAGTACTATCAAGAGGCCTATGCAGGCTTTGAAACCATGAAAGAACAAATTCATGCGGATATGGTTCGTAATCTCCTGATGGGCTTGGTTGAAGTCACTCCTAAGGGTGAGATTATGACTCATTTCCCATAAAAAGAGGAAAATATGACAATTTACAATATAAATTTAGGACTTGGATGGGCTAGTAGTGGTGTTGAATACGCCCAAGCCTACCGTGCTGGTGTTTTTCGGAAATTAAATCTGTCCTCTAAGTTTATCTTTACAGATATGATTTTAGCCGATAATATTCAGCACTTAACAGCAAATATTGGTTTTGATGATGATCAAGTGATTTGGCTTTATAATCATTTCACAGACATAAAGATTGCACCGACTAGCGTGACAGTGGATGATGTACTGGCTATTTTTGACGGTGTGGAAAGTCGTAGAGAAAAGAATGGTAAGGTATTGCGTGTCTTCTTTTCTGATCAAGATAAGTTTGTAACCTGTTATTTGGTTGATGAGGACAAGGACTTGGTTCAACACGCGGAGTATGTCTTTAAAGGAAAACTGATTCGTAAGGATTACTTTTCTTATACGCGTTATTGTAGCGAATACTTTGCTCCCAAGGACAATGTTGCAGTCCTATACCAAAGAACTTTTTATAATGAGGACGGAACTCCAGCCTATGATATTTTGATGAATCAAGGGAAGGAAGAAGTTTACCGTTTCAAGGATAAGATTTTCTATGGGAAGCAAGCTTTTATGCGTGCCTTTATGAAATCCTTGAATTTGAACAAGTCTGATTTGGTCATTCTTGATAGGGAGACAGGTATTGGACAAATTGTTTTTGAGGAAGCACAAGCAGCGCATCTAGCGGTAGTTGTTCATGCGGAGCATTATAGTGAAAATGCTACAAATGAGGATTATATCCTTTGGAATAATTATTACGACTATCAGTTTACCAATGCAGATGAGGTTGACTTCTTTATCGTGTCAACTGACAGACAGAATGAAGTGTTGCAAGAGCAATTTGCCAAATACACCCAGCACCAACCAAAGATTGTTACCATTCCTGTAGGAAGTATTGATTCCTTGACTGAGTCAATTCAAGGACGTAAGCCATTTTCATTGATTACAGCTTCACGTCTTGCCAAAGAAAAACACATTGATTGGTTGGTCAAGGCGGTCATTGAGGCTCGTAAGGAAATACCTGAATTAACCTTTGATATTTATGGTAGCGGTGGAGAAGATTCTCTGCTTAGAGACATTATTGCAAATCATCAGGCTGAAGATTATATCCAACTCAAGGGGCATGCGGAACTTTCGCAGATTTATAGCCAGTATGAGGTCTACTTGACGGCTTCTACCAGCGAAGGCTTTGGTTTGACTTTGATGGAAGCAGTTGGTTCAGGTCTACCACTAATCGGTTTTGATGTGCCTTATGGGAATCAGACCTTTATAGAAGATGGCCAAAATGGTTATTTGATTCCAAGTTCATCTGACCATGTAGAAGATCAAATCAAGCAAGCTTATGCGGCTAAGATTTGTCAATTGTATCAGGAAAATCGTTTGGAAGCTATGCGTGCCCATTCTTATCAAATTGCAGAAGGCTTCTTAACCGAAGAAATTTTAGAAAAGTGGAAGAAAACAGTAGAGGAGGTGCTCCATGATTGAACTTTATGATCGTTATAGTCAGGAAAGTCGAGATTTACATGAAAGTTTAGTAGCTACTGGACTGTCTCAACTTGGAGTAGTTATCGATGCAGATGGTTTTTTACCTGATGGTCTGGTGTCCCCATTTACCTATTATCTAGGCTATGAAAAGGGAAAACCTCTCTATTTTAACCAAGTTCCTGTTCCAGCTTTTTGGGAAATTTCAGGAAATAATCAGTCTGCTCGCATTGAAGATATGACAGAGGAGAGGGCTGTTATTCATTATGCTGATGGAATGCAGGCTCGCTTGGTTAAACAAGTAGATTGGAAAGACTTGGAAGGAAGAGTCCGTCAGGTTGATCACTATAATCGCTTCGGAGCTTGTTTTGCTACAACGACCTATAGCGCTGATAGTGAGCCGGTGATGACGGTTTACCAAGATGTCAATGGCCAGGAGGTGTTACTTGAAAACCATGTGACAGGTGATATCTTATTGACCTTACCAGGTCAACCTATGCGTTACTTTGCCAATAAGGTTGAATTTATTACATTCTTTTTGCAAGATTTGGAAATAGATACAAGTCAGCTTATCTTTAATACCTTAGCGACTCCTTTCTTGGTTTCCTTCCATCATCCAGATAAATCTGGTTCAGATGTTTTGGTTTGGCAGGAACCTCTCTATGATGCCATTCCAGGCAATATGCAGTTGATTTTAGAGAGTGATGATGTGCGTACTAAGAAAATCATCATTCCAAACAAGGCGACTTATGAACGTGCTTTAGAGTTGACTGACGAGAAATACCATACTCAGTTTGTCCACTTGGGTTATCATTACCAGTTCAAACGTGATAATTTCCTAAGACGCGACGCCTTAATCTTGACAAATTCCGATCAGATTGAGCAAGTAGAAGCAATCGTAGAAGCCTTGCCTGATGTTACCTTCCGTATCGCAGCGGTAACAGAGATGTCTTCTAAGCTCTTAGATATGCTTCGCTATCCTAATGTAGTCCTTTATCAGAATGCTAGTCCACAAAAAATTCAAGAACTGTATCAACTATCAGATATTTACTTGGATATAAACCACAGTAATGAGTTGCTACAGGCAGTGCGTCAGGCCTTTGAACACAATCTCTTGCTTCTTGGATTTCATCAGACGGTGCACAATAGACTCTATATCGCTCCAGATCATCTATTTGAAAGTAGTGACGTTTCTCCTTTGGTTGAGACCATTAAACTGGCTCTTTCAGATGTTGATAAAATGCGTCAGGCACTTGGAAAGCAAGGCCAACATGCAAATTATGTTGACTTGGTACGATATCAGGAAACCATGCAAACTGTTTTAGGAGGCTAACATGTCAGAGGAAGATTTATTTTACAAAGACGTTGAAGGTCGTATGGAAGAGTTGAAACAAAAACCCATCAAGAAGGAAAAAGAAACCCGAGGGGAAAAGATTAGTAAGACTTTTTCACTCTTACTGGGTTTGATGATTCTGATTGGTTTACTCTTTACTTTGTTGGGAATTTTGAGGTAGGCATATGATTGACATACTGATTGTTTTAGCTATTGTCCTATCTCTTGCTTTGATTGTATTGGTAACCATCCAACCCCGTCAAAATCAACTATTTTCCATGGATGCTACCAGTAATATTGGTAAACCAAGTTACTGGCAGAGCAATACTTTGGTAAAGGTGCTTACTTTATTGGTGAGTTTGGCCTTATTCGTCCTATTACTAACCTTTATGGTGCTAACTTATACTCAATGAAAATCAAAGAGCAAACTAGGAAGCTAGCCGCAAGCTGTACTTGAGTACGGCAAGGCGAAGCTGACGTGGTTTGAAGAGATTTTTGAAGAGTATTACAAATAAAAGAAAACTTCAGATATTCACCTTTTGTGATTGGTCTGAAGTTTTCTCTTTTTTACTGTCCATATTTTTGGTAAAAATCAACTTTCACCTGGATAAAGGTTTTGGCTTCGCGTAGGAGTTGGAGGAGGGTGGCGCGGGTTTCAAATTCTTCTCTTGTCTTGGGCAGACTGCGGTTGCGAAAGACTTCTAGATAGCGTTCAATTTCATCTAGTAAATTAGAAGCAGGATTGGTTTGGCTTAGTTGGCCTGCAATTTTTGAAAAGAGTTGGGCCAAAATCAGGCTTTCACTGGCAGCTAGGTGACAGGTGTTAATTTGCTGGGCCATATTTCGCAGGATACGACTTTGTCGCTGTCTCATTTCAAAATAGTGGATATGGTAGTCGGTCTGGTGAAAGAGGTGGTCTGAGTGATCTAGATAGACCAGTTTGAGGGCTTCTTCCAAAAGAGTGTCTAATTCTTCTACCAGCTGTGCTCGGTTACGTCCATCCCCTCTGGATAAATAATATTTGAAGCGCTGGAGGATATCTTTTAACTTTTCTTCAACCAGCGTGTAGTAGAGCTGGATTTCCTTCTCTCGTGAAGGCATATAGAGATTGACTAGTAGGGCAAACCCTGTACCGATAGCAAAGAGAAGAAATTCATTGACTAGAAGGTCTGGAGAGATTGATTTTTGTACCAAGAGATGGCTGACCAAAACGCTACTTGGTGTGATGCCAATTTCCCAGCCCATCTTGTAGGCTAGAGGAACGTAGAGAGCCAGATAGAGACCAAGGCTCCAGATATGAAATCCGCTCAAGTGAAAAGCCAGAACACCGATAGCCAGAGCTAGGAGCATGGAAAAGAGTCGATTTTGTGCCAGTTTTAAGGTGCTTCTACGGGTATCAGATAAACTCAAGAGAGCGATAATTCCAGCTGAGACAGCTGAAGAAAGATTGAGAAAATAAGCGACAAAACAGGCTAGACAGGTAGCTAAGACGAGTTTGGTCGTACGTTGGCTAATAGACATAAGGATTTCCTAGTAAGTTAGAATAAAAGTGGAAAAGACAAGACTTGAGCAGACTTGTCTTTATAAGTTATTTTTTACGGGCTGCTGCGTATTCGGCAACGGCAGTAAAGAGGACATCTGTAGAAGAATTAATAGCTGTTTCGCATGAGTCTTGGATGACACCAATCACAAATCCAACCCCAACAACTTGCATGGCAATATCATTAGAAATACCAAAAAGGCTACAAGCAACTGGGATAAGGAGGAGGGAACCACCAGCGATACCAGAAGCGCCACAGGCTGAGATAGCTGCTACCACACTAAGGACAAAGGCTGTTGCAAAGTCAACAGGGATTCCAAGAGTATTTACTGCAGCAAGGGTCAAAATGTTAATAGTAATCGCTGCTCCTGCCATGTTGATAGTAGAACCGAGTGGGATAGAAACCGAATAGGTATCTGGGTTGAGTCCAAGGTCGTGACAAAGTTTCATGTTGACAGGGATGTTAGCTGCAGAACTACGAGTGAAGAAGGCTGTTACACCACTGACACGCAAACATTTCCAAACGAGGGGATAAGGGTTTCTCTTCATAAAGAGGAAGGCAATCAATGGATTGACTACCAGAGCCACAAAGAACATAGTTGTCACCAAGAGGGCAAGCAAGATTCCGTAGTTGGCTAGGCTTCCGATTCCCTTATCAGAGATGGTTTTGAAGACAAGACCAAGGATTCCAAATGGAGCTAGGTTAATGATCCATTCGACAATCTTAGAAGTCACATCAGCTATAGTCTTGAGCAATTCTTTACTATTTTTGCTGGCTTCTCTCATGGCAATCCCGAAAATTACTGCCCAAGATAGGATTCCAATGTAGTTGGCTGTGACAAGGGCATTGACAGGGTTGTCTACGAGTTTAAGCAAGAGATTGCTAAGAACCTGACCTATACCATCAGGAGGCGTAACCTCTGTATTAGTACTATTTAAGGTAATTTCAACAGGAACGATGAAACTAGCAAAGACAGCCACAAGTGCCGCTGCAAAGGTTCCTACTAGATAAAGGAAGATAACCGTTTTCATATTGCTATCCTGTCCCTTTTGGTGTTTGGAAAGGGCATTGGCAACGAGGGCAAAGACTAGAATCGGAGCGATGGCTTTTAGACCACCAACAAAGAGATCTCCGAGTAGGCCGATTCCAGATACAGTAGGAAGTGTTAGTCCTAGGATTCCTCCAAAAAGCATACCAATCAAAATACGTTTGATTAGGCTTGCCTTATTCCAAGTATGAATGAGTTTTTTCATAATAAGCTCCTTAGTTGTGTAATGTTTATGATTATAGTATAAATATGAACTAAAATCAAGAATTTTCTGTCTATTTTTGAAATTATTTTTGAATATTTATGGAGAATGACACTCTGTAAAAGTATGGTATAATAAATAAAAGGAGTTTTCTATGCAAGAATTTATTCAAACCTATCTCAATAAGCTTGATATTACAGCGATTATCGAGAATATCTTGACCAAGATACTTTCTCTGTTATTCCTATTTTTACTCTTTTATATAGCTAAGAAATTGCTCCAGACTATGGTGCAGAGAATTGTTAAACCTTCTCTAAAAATGTCTCGTCACGATATCGGACGTCAGAAAACCATCTCACGTCTGTTAGAAAATGTGTTTAATTATACCCTTTATTTCTTTTTGATTTACTGCATTTTGTCGATATTGGGCTTGCCAGTTTCTAGTTTGCTTGCTGGAGCTGGGATTGCTGGGGTGGCTATTGGGATGGGAGCCCAAGGTTTTCTGTCTGATGTCATCAATGGCTTCTTCATCCTCTTTGAACGTCAACTGGATGTAGGAGATGAAGTTGTTTTGACAAATGGTCCTATTACTGTCTCGGGCAAGGTTGTCAGCGTCGGCATTCGAACAACGCAACTCAGAGGAGAAGACCAGGTTCTGCACTTCGTACCCAATCGGAATATCACCGTCGTCAGCAATTTCTCTCGGACAGATCAGGCCTGAAATGTTAGCAGATTTATGGTACAATAGAAAGAGTTTGGTAAGGGAGAGAAGATGTTTTTAGAAAAACAGCTGGGCAATGGTTGTACCTGGATTGACCTAGATTTGGACAAGTTGAAAAAACTAGAAGACCTTTCTGAAATCTACGGTTTGGACAAGGAAACCATTGAATACGCACTGGATAGAAATGAGCGTGCCCACATGGATTATCACCGTGAAAATGGGACGGTGACCTTTATCTATAATGTCTTGAACTTGAAAAAGGATAAGGCCTACTACGAAGCCTTTCCCATGACCTTTATCGTGGAACATCGTCGCCTGATTACCA
>CAUTTK010000013.1:0-26803 GCA_963541475.1 uncultured Streptococcus sp.
GGTGAAGAAGTGGCGCCAAGAGTAGAGAACACTGACTTCACAGGCGGAGTAAAAGTCGAGTCTCTTGTTACAGAACTTCCAGAATATAAAGGTCTTGTATCTACAGTAGGTGAAGAAGTGGCGCCAAGAGTAGAGAACACTGACTTCACAGGCGGAGTAAAAGGTGAACCACTCGTTATAGAACTTCCAGAATATGAAGGTCTTGTATCTACAGTAGGTGAAGAATCAGCGCCAATAGTAGAGCACCCTGAGTTTACAGGAGGAGTTAACTCAGTACTTGCTATTTTTGAGGAAAAAGAGGATTATCGGGGCGGAGTAAATGCAGTAGTTAGTGCAGTTCATGATATAGAAGATTATATAGAACCATTAGCAGCAGGAGATTCAGTAGTGAAATCCACTGATAAGCAAGTAGAGAATAGAGAAGGTGCAAATGAAGCAAACTCTAATCAAGTTATCTCAGGTCTTGCTCGTTCACAACGTATTTTCAAAAATGAAGCAGGAAGTGTTCAAGTTCAAGCTTCAGATGAAGTTTTGAAAAATGTTAAAACTGTACAAATAGAGGAAGTAAAAGTTAGCGGTTTTGCTTCATTAAACTATAAAGCATTTGATATCAAATTGAAGGATGCAAATGGCAGATATGTTCAACCTGAAGGAAAAGTCCTTGTTACTTTTGCTACAGATCAGTCTGTTGAAAATGTTTACTATGTAGATCCAGAAGGAAATCTCCATCCTCTTGAATTCACGCAAAAAGATGGAAAGGTCATTTTTGAAACCAGCCACTTTAGTATCTATGCTATGAGTTTCCGACTCTCTGTCAATAATCTAGCACTTGATAATCCTACAAAAGCTAAAAAAGAGGAGGAGATTTCACCATCACCTAAATTGTTATCTACAAATCAACACTCAGAATCAAACCAATCAGAGAATAAGATAAGTAACAATGAACAAACTATGTTACCAAATACAGGTGAGTCTGCCTCATCACTAACAATCTTATTTGGTTTTGTAGGAGTGTTCCTTGGAGCAATGATTTCTTATAAGCGAAAAGACAGTTAATTTGTCTATAGTTGTTCGTTGAACTTTTAGGTTCATATAAAATAAACCAGTCTAGAATCCTAAAAATTATCTAGGATTTTAGGCTGGTTTTTAGGATTCTTATTCAACTGTAAAGGAACTCTTAAGCTAGATGGGCAAGAAAGTTATTTCTTGATTCATGAATCGCAAGAAGAAGATGATGATCGTACTCGTATCTATCATAGTACAGAAATGGATGGAGCAATTGCTTATGGTAAACCAGGTAAACCTACTCCATTATGGTTATCATCTGTCATTGATAAAGAAATGCGCTATCTGCATGAGATTATGCAAGGAGCTCCAGTATCAGAAGAATTTACAAAACTATTGACAGGTGAAGCTGCTCTAAAAGCAATTGCTACTGCAAATGCTTGTACCCAGTCTATGTTTGAAGATCGCAAAGTGAAGCTATCTGAGATAGCAAAATAAATATCGGTATTCTCTTATAATAAGTCAAGCACCCCTTTGAAAGTACTTTTAAAGGGGTGCTTGACTTGCTTTCTTTTTAAAACTGCAATCTATCATATAACAAACTCTTGAAAGCGCTTTAAAAATAGTATATAATTGTCTCATAAGAAAAAAGGAAAAGGAGGAAGAAGGATGCCACAGATTACTAAAGAAGCCTTGATTAATCAAATTAAAGATGGAATCATTGTTTCTTGTCAGGCCCTTCCTCACGAACCGCTTTATACAGAAGCGGGAGGAGTCATTCCCTTGCTGGTCAAAGCGGCTGAGCAAGGTGGAGCAGTCGGTATCCGAGCAAACAGTGTTCGCGATATCAAGGAAATCAAGGAGGTTACCAACCTTCCAATCATTGGGATAATCAAACGAGATTATCCACCTCAAGAACCCTTCATCACTGCTACTATGAAAGAAGTTGATGAACTAGCAGAACTAGATATTGAAGTGATTGCTCTAGACTGTACTAAACGAGAACGCTACGATGGTTTAGAGATTCAGGAGTTTATCCGTCAGGTTAAGGAAAAATATCCTAACCAGCTCTTGATGGCTGATACTAGTACCTTCGAAGAAGGATTAGCAGCTGTAGAAGCAGGAATTGACTTCGTTGGAACAACCTTATCAGGTTACACATCTTACAGTCCAAAGGTAGACGGTCCAGATTTTGAACTAATCAAGAAGCTCTGTGATGCGGGTGTAGATGTTATCGCTGAAGGGAAAATTCATACACCAGAACAAGCCAAACAAATCCTAGGATATGGAGTGCGAGGTATTGTTGTTGGTGGCGCTATTACTAGACCAAAAGAGATTACAGAACGCTTTGTTGCTGGTCTTAAATAATACAATCTCAAAACAGAGGAGAGTGGTGGAAGCGTCGGATGAAATGAAAACGTATACAGATGCAAACTTGCTCATTATCCAATATGGATACGCTTATAAATAGGAGAATACAAATGAAATTTAGAAAACTAGCTTGTACAGTACTTGCAGGTGCTGCAATTCTTGGTCTTGCTGCTTGTGGAAATTCTGGTGGAAGTAAAGATGCTGCAAAATCTGGTAGCGATAGCGGAAAAACAGAAATTACTTGGTGGGCATTCCCAGTCTTCACTCAAGAAAAAACTGGTGACGGTGTTGGAACTTATGAAAAATCTATCATCGCAGCCTTTGAGAAAGCAAACCCAGATGTAAAAGTGAAATTGGAAACTATCGACTTTAAGTCAGGCCCAGAAAAAATCACTACAGCTATCGAAGCCGGTACAGCGCCGGACGTCCTCTTTGACGCACCAGGACGTATCATTCAATACGGTAAAAATGGAAAATTGGCTGACTTGAACGACCTCTTTACAGACGACTTTGTTAAAGATGTTAACAATGAAAATATTGTAAAAGCAAGTAAAGCTGGCGATAAAGCTTACATGTATCCAATCAGTTCAGCACCATTCTACATGGCTATGAACAAGAAAATGTTGGAAGAAGCTGGAGTTGCGAACCTTGTAAAAGAAGGTTGGACAACAGACGACTTTGAAAAAGTATTGAAAGCACTCAAAGCTAAAGGCTATACACCAGGTTCATTGTTCAGTTCAGGTCAAGGGGGAGACCAAGGAACACGTGCCTTCATTTCAAACCTTTATGGTGCTTCTGTAACTGATAAAGATGTTACTAAGTATACAACTGATGATCCTAAATTCGTTAAAGGTCTTGAAAAAGCAACTAGCTGGATTAAAGATGGTTTGTTGAACAATGGTTCACAATTTGATGGTGGAGCAGACATCCAAAACTTTGCTAACGGCCAAACATCATACACTACTCTTTGGGCACCAGCTCAAAATGGTATCCAAGCTAAACTATTGGAAGCAAGTAAAGTAGAAGTGGTAGAAGTACCATTCCCATCTGATTCTGGTAAACCAGCTCTTGAATACCTTGTAAACGGATTTGCAGTATTTAACAACAAAGATGACAAGAAAATTGCTGCTTCTAAGAAATTTGTTCAATTCATCGCTGATGATAAAGAATGGGGGCCAAAAGATGTTGTTCGTACAGGAGCATTCCCAGTTCGTACATCATTTGGTAAACTCTATGAAGACAAACGTATGGAAACAATCGGTGCTTGGACTAAGTACTACTCACCATACTACAATACAATTGATGGTTTTGCAGAAATGAGAACTCTATGGTTCCCAATGTTGCAATCAGTTTCAAATGGCGATCAAAAACCTGCTGATGCATTGAAAGCATTTACTGAAAAAGCAAACGAAACTATCAAAAAAGCTACTAAACAATAAACCCTAAACAGATTTTGTAGCCCCTTTTCCCTTTGCACACTTGTGTAAGAAAAGGGGGCTTTTATTTAAAAGGTAAATCATCATTCTCTTAGGAGATTATCAATAAAAAAGAAAAGGAAAGAGAGGTGCCTACAGTGAAAGTTAATAAAATTCGTATGAGAGAAACTATTATTTCTTATGCTTTCCTAGCGCCAGTTTTATTCTTCTTCGTTGTCTTCGTTTTAGCACCAATGATTATGGGCTTCATCACAAGTTTCTTTAACTATTCTATGACTAGTTTCCAATTTGTGGGCTTAGATAACTATATCCGTATGTTTAAAGATCCTGTCTTTACAAAATCTCTGATTAATACAGTTATTTTGGTTATTGGATCAGTTCCTGTGGTTGTTCTCTTCTCGCTCTTTGTAGCGTCACAGACCTACCATCAAAATGCTATCGCTAGATCCTTCTATCGTTTCGTATTTTTCCTTCCAGTTGTTACAGGTAGTGTTGCCGTAACAGTTGTATGGAAATGGATTTATGACCCACTATCAGGTATCTTGAACTTTGTTCTTAAATCAAGTCATATTATTTCTCAAAACATTTCATGGCTTGGTGATAAGCACTGGGCATTGATGGCGATTATGATTATCCTCTTGACAACTTCAGTTGGTCAACCGATCATCCTCTACATCGCTGCTATGGGAAATATCGATAATTCATTGGTTGAAGCAGCCCGCGTCGATGGTGCAACTGAGTTTCAAGTTTTCTGGAAGATTAAATGGCCAAGCCTTCTTCCAACAACTCTCTATATCGCAATCATCACAACAATCAACTCATTCCAATGTTTCGCCTTGATTCAGCTTTTGACATCAGGTGGTCCAAACTACTCTACAAGTACCTTGATGTACTACCTATACGAAAAAGCCTTCCAATTGACAGAGTATGGCTATGCCAACACAATCGGTGTCTTCTTGGCGGTTATGATTGCTATCGTAAGTTTTGTTCAATTTAAAGTACTCGGAAACGACGTAGAATACTAAAGAAAGGAGACAGCTATGCAATCTACAGAAAAAAAACCATTAACAGCCTTTACTGTTATTTCAACGATCATTTTGCTCTTGTTGACTGTGCTGTTCATCTTTCCATTCTACTGGATTTTGACAGGGGCATTCAAATCACAACCTGATACAATCGTTATTCCACCACAATGGTTCCCTAAAATGCCAACCATGGAAAACTTCCAACAGCTCATGGTGCAAAACCCTGCCATGCAATGGATGTGGAACTCAGTATTTATCTCATTGGTAACTATGTTCTTAGTCTGTGCGACTTCATCTCTAGCAGGTTATGTATTGGCTAAAAAACGTTTCTATGGTCAACGTATCCTCTTTGCCGTCTTCATCGCTGCTATGGCTCTTCCAAAACAAGTTGTCCTTGTACCATTGGTTCGTATCGTCAACTTCATGGGAATCCACGATACTCTCTGGGCAGTTATCTTGCCTTTGATTGGATGGCCATTTGGGGTCTTCCTTATGAAACAATTTAGTGAAAATATCCCAACAGAATTGCTTGAATCAGCTAAAATCGATGGTTGTGGTGAGATTCGTACTTTCTGGAGTGTAGCCTTCCCAATTGTAAAACCAGGATTTGCAGCTCTTGCAATCTTTACCTTCATCAATACTTGGAACGACTACTTCATGCAGTTGGTTATGTTGACTTCACGTCAAAACTTGACTATCTCACTCGGGGTTGCGACTATGCAGGCCGAAATGGCAACCAACTATGGTTTAATCATGGCGGGGGCTGCCCTTGCTGCTGTGCCAATCGTAACAGTCTTCTTAGTATTCCAAAAATCCTTTACACAAGGTATTACTATGGGAGCTGTTAAAGGATAAGAAACGATTTCTTTTACAGTACAAATTTGCTATTGCTAGCATGATCTAAAAACCTCCGACAGTGGATGACACTGTTGGAGGTGTTAGTTTTAATCGCTTAATGATGATTTTTAAAGGAGAAAATAATGATTTTTGACGATTTGAAAAATATTAGCTTCTATAAAGGGATTCATCCAAATCTTGACAAGGCAATTGATTATCTTTATGAACATCGTAAAGATTCGTTCGAGTTAGGAAAATATGATATTGATGGGGATAAGGTCTTTCTAGTTGTTCAAGAAAATGTCCTAAATAAAGCTGAAAATGACCAGTTTGAACATCACAAGAACTATGCAGACTTGCATTTATTGGTAGAAGGGCATGAATATTCGAGCTACGGTTCACGTATCAAAGATGAAGCAGTAGCATTTGACGAAACAAGTGATATTGGTTTTGTCCATTGTCATGAACAGTATCCACTTTTACTAGGTTATCACAATTTTGCAATTTTCTTCCCAGGAGAACCACATCAACCAAATGGCTATGCAGGTATGGAAGATCAAGTTCGCAAGTATTTGTTTAAAATTTTAATTGATTAGAATGATAGATCGAGATAGCTGATGGCTATCTTATACTCTTCGAAAATCTCTTCAAACCGCGTCAGCTTCGCCTTGCCGTAGATATATGTTCCTGACTTCGTCAGTTTCATCTACAACCTCAAAACAGTGTTTTGAGCAGCCTGCGGCTAGCTTCCTAGTTTGCTCTTTGATTTTCATTGAGTATTATTGAACACTTTTTAAAATTGAGTTTAAGAGTTGAATCCTATTGCTATCTAAATCGGAATGATTTAGCAAGTGATATAAATGAAATGATAGGGGGAGTAAAAGATGTCACAAAAAGGAAGAAGTCTCATCAAGGCTGCATTTGATACAGATAATTTTCTAATGCGAATTAGTGAGAAGGTTTTAGATATTGTAACAGTCAATCTTCTCTTTGTAGTAACTTGTTTACCAGTTGTAACGATTGGGGTAGCCAAAATTAGTCTCTATCAGACGATGTTTGAAGTCAAGCAAAGTAGACGTGTTCCAGTTTTTAGAACCTATCTAAGAGTTTTTAGGCAAAATCTGAAACTAGGTTTTCAGTTGGGAATGTTAGAATTAGGAATTGTATTTCTAACTCTTTCAGATCTCTATCTTTTCTGGGGTCAAACAGCTCTGCCCTTCCAATTGGTGAAAGCCATTTGTTTAGGGATTCTGATTTTCCTTACTATTGTGATGTTGGCTAGTTACCCTATTGCGGCACGTTATGACCTATCTTGGAAAGAAATTCTTCAAAAAGGACTGATCTTGGCTAGTTTTAATGCTCCTTGGTTTATCTTGATGATTGCAATTATCTTTTTGATTTTGATGATTCTATATTTATCAGCCTTTACCCTTCTATTGGGAGGATCAGCTTTTATTCTCTTTGGTTTTGGACTTCTTGCTTTTTTACAAGTAGGAGTGATGGAAAAGCTATTTGCTAAGTATGAGTAAGGCTTGCAATTATTTCTGAAACTACTTTCAAACGTCCCAAACGCTATTCTATAAGCAAGAAACTAAAATCTAAGTGTCTACAAGATATTGAAAGCCTTTTCTCTAAAGTGTATACTAAAGAAGTAAAGAAAGAATCTGCTTTAGCAGAAAATAAAAATAATAGGAGAAAATCTATGTCAGATTTGAAAAAATACGAAGGTGTCATTCCAGCCTTCTACGCATGTTACGATGAACAAGGAGAAGTAAGTCCAGAGCGCACACGTGCCTTGGTTCAATACTTCATTGATAAAGGTGTTCAAGGCCTTTATGTTAATGGATCTTCTGGCGAATGTATCTACCAAAGCGTTGAAGACCGCAAGTTGATTTTGGAAGAAGTCATGGCAGTTGCCAAAGGTAAATTAACTATTATTGCCCATGTTGCTTGCAATAATACTAAAGATAGTATGGAACTTGCTCGCCACGCAGAAAGCTTGGGTGTAGACGCGATTGCAACGATTCCACCAATTTACTTCCGCTTGCCAGAATACTCAGTCGCTAAATACTGGAATGATATCAGCTCTGCAGCTCCAAACACAGACTATGTAATCTACAACATCCCTCAATTGGCAGGTGTTGCTTTGACTCCAAGTCTCTATACTGAAATGTTGAAAAATCCACGTGTTATCGGTGTGAAGAACTCTTCTATGCCAGTTCAAGATATCCAAACATTTGTGAGCCTTGGTGGAGAAGACCATATCGTCTTTAACGGTCCAGATGAACAGTTCCTAGGTGGACGTCTCATGGGAGCTAAAGCTGGTATCGGTGGTACTTATGGTGCTATGCCAGAACTCTTCTTGAAACTCAACCAATTGATTGCGGATAAAGATTTAGAAACAGCGCGTGAATTACAGTATGCTATTAACGCAATCATTGGTAAATTGACTGCCGCACATGGAAATATGTATGGTGTCATTAAAGAAGTCTTGAAGATTAATGAAGGACTTAATATTGGATCTGTTCGTTCACCATTGACACCAGTGACTGAAGAAGATCGTCCAGTTGTGGAAGCAGCTGCAGCCTTGATTCGTGAAACTAAGGAGCGCTTCCTCTAATCCATAAGGAGGTATTTATGACTAACTACATTGCAATTGATATCGGTGGAACTAACATCAAGTATGGTTTGGTTGATCAAGAGGGGCAACTTCTTGAATCGCATGAGATACCGACAGAGGCACATAAAGGTGGTCCCCATATTTTAGAGAAAACCAAACAGATTGTAGCTAGTTATCTTGAAAAAGATTCTGTAGCAGGTGTTGCCATTTCTTCGGCAGGTATGGTGGATCCTGACAAGGGTGAGATTTTCTATGCAGGCCCACAGATTCCAAATTATGCAGGTACACAGTTCAAGAAGGAAATCGAGACTAGCTTTGACATTCCTTGTGAAATTGAAAATGATGTCAACTGTGCAGGTCTTGCAGAAGCAGTTTCGGGATCTGGTAAGGGAGCAAGTGTGACCCTTTGCTTAACCATTGGAACAGGTATTGGTGGTTGTTTAATTATTGACGGTCAAGTCTTCCATGGTTTTAGTAATTCTGCCTGTGAGGTTGGCTATCTACACATGCAAGATGGAGCCTTCCAAGATTTAGCTTCGACCACAGCTTTGGTTCGTTATGTAGCAGAAGCGCATGGTGATCCCGTTGATCAGTGGAATGGTCGTCGAATTTTTAAAGAAGCTACTGAAGGGAACAAACTCTGCATGTATGGTATCGACCGCATGGTTGACTATCTAGGAAAAGGTCTAGCTAATATTTGTTATGTGGCCAATCCAGAAGTAGTTATTCTAGGTGGTGGTATCATGGGACAAGAAGCTATTCTCAAGCCTAAAATTCGAAAAGCTTTGAAAGATGCTTTGGTACCAAGTCTAGCTGATAAGACGAGATTAGAATTTGCCCATCACCAAAATACAGCAGGTATGTTGGGTGCTTATTATCATTTTAAAACAAAACAATCCTAGTTTGGCAATGCCAAACTAGGATTTTCTAGGTACGACGGGCATATAGTTCATCTGTGTTGTATAGTAAATTGAAACAAGAACAAGACAAAAGAGCCTCAAAAAAGTATTGAAACTTGACAATACCTTTTTGAGGTGCTTTTTGATATGAGCTCATGTTTTCTCAATAGGATTGTACTCAGGTGAATAGGGAGGAAGTTATGCCCAAATTCTTCACATAAGAGCTCTAGCTTACCCATTCTATGGAATCTTGCATTATCCATAATAATAACTGATGGTTTGTTTAAGGTTGGTAAGAGAAACTTCTGAAACCAAGCTTCAAAAAAGTCGCTCGTCATCGTCTCTTCGTAAGTCATTGGAGCGATTAACTCACCATTTGTTAGCCCTGCAACCAAAGAAATCCTCTGATATCTTCTTCCAGATACTTTACCTCTTATTAACTGACCTTTTAAAGAGCGACCATATTCTCGATAAAAATAAGTATCGAATCCTGTTTCATCAATATAAACAGGTGCTAAGTGCTTTAAACTATTAAAATTTTTCAGAAATAAGGCTACTTTTTCTGGGTCTTGTTCATAGTAGGTGTGGTTCTTTTTTTTCGAGTGTAGCCCATAGCTTTGAGAGCATAGTGGATAGTAGTTGGATGACAGTCAAATTCAGAAGCTATTTCAGTCAAATAAGCGTCTGGATTGTCAGTAAGATGGTTTTTGAGACATCTGCTAGGGACGCAGACTTTTATCGTCGCATGGTAGACTAGGAGGAGCCTTATGACAGATTTTCTGATTCTTCCTCTTATTCTCATAGTCGTGGGCATGATTGCCTTGATTCTCTGGATGTCCATAGTTCTGGCTAGTGGATTGTTTTTAATTGGACTAGCCTGTGCTACTCTCTTTACTGAGGTATATGGATTCTATCTTCTCTTTACAGAAACTGAACTTTACACGGAAGATTTAGCACAGAATGGATTATTTGGTTTTACGACTTTCTTTATCATCTTTAATCTTGCTTTGCTTGTCTTGGCAGGCTGGGCAGGATATAAGTGGAAGATAAGATTAAAAAAATGGAGAAAACTCTAATGGTTCTTCTCCATTTTTTATCTAATTATGTGACTATTAGTCCGTCTCGCTCCGCTAGGTGCGAGACAAAAAAACCACCCGCTATGCGGGTGCGCGTCGAAGGTTATACCAAAAAAACTCCAAACGCGATACAATAAAGGTGTTCAAGCCAATTGTAAAGCGAAAGGAGAAAAATATGGCACAAAAGGCTCATAGTTTATCGCACACAAAGTGGCACTGTTCTATCACATTGTGTTCACCCCTAAGTATAGACGAAAAGTAATATATAATCAATATCGAAGTAGTTTAGGCGAAATATTTCATCGCTTGTGTAGTTGTAAAGGAGTTGAGATTATCGAAGGTCACTTAATGCCAGATCATGTACATATGTTAGTCAGTATTCCACCGAGGATAAGTGTTTCAAGTTTCATGGGGTATTTAAAAGGTAAAAGTGCACTCATGATGTTTGACAAACACGCCAACCTCAAGTACAAGTTTGGGAATCAGCATTTCTGGGCGGAAGGTTATTATGTGAGTACGGTTGGACTCAATGAAGCCACAATTAAGAAGTATATTCAGGAGCAGGAAAAGCATGATATAGCACTAGATAAATTAAGTGTAAAAGAATATGAGGATCCCTTTAGGGATAGTGGTAAGTAATACTAAAGCCTCTTTGAGAGGCAAGTGACGAGTCAAGAGCAATAAGGCTTGAACAAAGTGAAAGCCAGCGTCTTTAGGCGCTGGCTGGTAATTTGGGCTTATAGCCCTGGTTCAAACCACCCGTTAGACGGGTGGTCATGATTGGTAATGTTGAAGATCGGAAGTGAAATGATACTTTCAAAGAATTCATTTTGGACACTAGCAAAAGAAATAGAGCCCTGATGCAAATCAACAATTTGTTTTGAAATTTTTAGCCCAATTCCAGTCGTTCTAATTTTAGAAATATCAATGTTTTTAAAAGATAATTCATTAAGCTCAGCAATTTTTTCTGGTGAAGCTCCCTGTCCATTATCTTTGATTTCGACAATTACATTTGTATCTTTTTTGAATAAGTTGATTCTTATTGTGCAACCTTTTTCGTTATGTAAAACAGAGTTGTAGATGATATTATGAATAACTCTTGTGATTAAAAACTGCTCAATCATGATAGATTGATTAACAAGTGAATAATCGTAATCAAATTCAAATTCAAAATCATTCCAGATTTCTTGATTTAAAATATGGATGAGAATGTCTTTGAAGAAGGGGATAATTTTTGTTTCAGTCTGATTTAATTGAAGATGACCGGATGAAAGGCGAGCTACTATATTTAAGTCATTTAAAATATTTTGGATGTAATAGGATTCTGTCAATATTGGGCGAATATGTTTTTTAGACTGTGTATCTAGTTCAGAATCATTTAACAAGGACGCGTTAGAAATAATGACAGAAAGAGGTGTTTTGATATCGTGTGCAATTCCTGAAATCCATTGCTCTTTAAAGACTTCATTCTCTTTGAGTAGAGTATCGGTTTGATTAATTGCAGTTGTAAGATATTCTAGTTCTGATATAGAATTTATTGGATTTTTCAAACCATCTGGGAGATTCTGAATAGCAGTTACAAGAGGCGCAATTTTACGATTGATATGCGTCACACCATAGTAGTAAAGAAAAGCGAAATAAAGGCAGTTGAAAAGCAATACTCCAAATGCTACTAGTGGAATCAGGCGAATACTATCTATATCTAAGTAATTATAACTATAACGAGCAATTTTATCTTTTGGAAAACCAACAACAATGATGTAGCCACCTTTTATCTGACTAAAAACAGGATAATCTGAAAGATAATAGCGAGAAAACTGTAAAATGTCCCCATAGTCAAATTGCGAAGGAACTTCTGTAGGTTTATACTGTTCGTACACTTGTTTTCCAGTCTGCTTATCCAATACCATGAGCCATAACTTTTGTTCTTTTAGACTAGAGATATCATTTTTAGGTATGTGGACGTTATTTTTTGTGATGGTAATGTGTTCAGAAATTATTTTCACAGTCTCAGTAGCAGTTTGCTTTTCCCTAATGTAAAAAACAAAACTGGCAATTAAAATAATATTGGTAATAAAGATAATGATGGAAAAAAAGATAAATTTCTTTAGTGAATACCTTAAAATTTTGGTTTGGTTCATAATCATGATAACAATTTATATCCCAGCCCTTTAGCTGTCTTTAAATATTGAGGTTTTGAAGGATTTTCTTCTATTTTTTCTCGAATTTTCCGAATATGTACAGTCAAAGAGTTTTCATAACCAAAGCTATCCACTCCCCAAATCGTATCACAGAGAGATTCAGTTGAAACGATGTAATTTTTATTATCGTAAAGTTTTTTCAAAATCTGAATTTCAATTGGTGTAATAGAAATTTCTGCTCCATTTTTTTGTACTGTTGCATTCCGAAAACTCACCAAAGTCTGTCCAATCTGTATTACTTCCTGTTCTGATTTATAGCTTCTCCGGAGCAGAGCCATAATACGATAGATAAGATTTTTTGGAATGAAGGGTTTCATGACATAATCATCACCACCAGCATTGAAACCAGCTACCTCATCTTCAGGATTATTTTTGGCAGTCAGAAAGAGGATAGGAGTATCGCCTTTTTTTCGGATATGTTTTGCTAATGTGTAGCCATCACCATCGGGGAGCATAATGTCCAAAAGGAAAAGGTCGAACTGCTCTGTTTCAATCATGTCCAAACTAGATTCTATATCATAGGCTGATGTTAGATTGGAAAATCCGTATGCAGTGAGAATATCTCTTATGGAAGAGTTTAAAATTTTATCGTCATCAATAATAAGGATGTGCTTATTCAGGAGCTGTTGTTCGAAATTCATAATCTTACCTCGCTTATCTATATTATACCATTTCAAAGAGTGAAAAAAGCAAGATACTTTAATCTTAATGTAAAATTAAGGTTAGCTTAGTTTAAAATTAATCTAGCATGTCTATAATAAAGATATAACCTAGATAGAGATACTTCTCAAATAAATTTTAATCAGTGAGGTATTGCCAAATGGCTAAACAACAAATGAATCTCGTTGAGATTGAAGTAATGAATTCTCTTCAAGAATTAACTCTTGAAGAACTTGATAACGTTCTTGGTGCTGGTAGTGGAATAATCCATTTTATTCAGACAAAACAATGGTAATAGTGAGTCACCAATTAGATATTGTAAATTATGTTGATTCTATGATTTTTGTTGATAAGAGTAGTAGAGATGTTATCAAAGATACTCATGATAATTTGATTTATAGAAATCAAAATTATAGAAAATTATTTGGTTTAAAGGAGGAAGTTCATAATGATTAGTAATGTTTTACAGATAAAAAACTTACAAAAGGGATTTAAGGACACTCAGGTAGTTAACCTTAGTTCCTTATCAGTTCAACAAGGTGAGATTTATGGTTTTCTAGGTCCAAATGGAGCTGGGAAAACAACCACTATGAAGATGATTTTGTCTTTGATTTCTCGTACAGCTGGGGAGATTGAAGTGTTCGGTCAATCTGTAGGTACGGACAAGCAGTATCTTAATCAAATTGGCTCTATGATTGAAGAACCGTCTTATTATCCTAATTTGACAGGCTATGAAAATCTCTTGGTCTTCCAAAAAATCCTTGGATTTGATAAGAAAAATATTCAGGAAACCTTGAAAATTGTGGGGTTAGATCAACCTAAAAACAAGAAAAAATTGGTTAAAGATTATTCTCTGGGTATGAAACAGCGCTTGGCTTTAGCCTTTGCTTTAGTCAAGAAACCGCGTTTGTTGATACTGGATGAGCCAACAAACGGGCTAGATCCAGCAGGGATTCATGAAATTCGGGAACTGATTATCAAGTTGGCAAAAGAACAGGGCATTACTGTCTTCATCTCTACCCATATCCTTTCTGAAGTAGAGCATATAGCTGACCGTGTGGGGATTATCAATCATGGTCAACTGGTTTACGAGGGAGAAATTCGTAAAATTCAGTCCAATAAATGGCTGGAAGTGCGTGGGGATTTTAGAGGTCGACGTGAAATCATTAGCCAAGTGTTATTTGGTTATCCGTGCAAGATGTTGGAGATACAAGAGGATAAACTCAAGCTGACTAACCTTGCCGATCAGCATATTTCTAGTTTGTTACGAGATTTAATAGTCGAGAAAGTTCCAATTTATGAAGTGAAGCAAGAACAAGAAACCTTGGAGTCTATCTTCCTCAACTTAACCAAGGAGTGAGTCTTATGTTGAATAATTTGTCTATTGAATTGCTCAAGGCAAAACGAACCAAATCCTTCCTCATTAGCATACTAGTTATGGGAGTCGGATTTGCTTGGGCAATTGCAGCCGCTACACGCTACCTAAGTAATCCAGACATGCACCAGATTAGCCTAATTTTCTATATGATAAAAGAAGTAAATGGCTTGATTCTCCCTATTGTGATTGCTCTCTTTGTATCGCGGATTGTCAAGAACGAGAAGGAGGGCAACACTTTCAAACTGCTTTTAGCAAATGGTGAAAATGTACGACATATCTTTCTGAGTAAGCTTGGTCTGACCATGTTCGTTTTGACCTTTCTCGCTTTTTTGGAGGGAGTAGTAGCCCAGTTGATTGCAATCTTATCTGGTCTAGAAATGCCTGTTAGTCTAATCCTCTGGCAAATCGTCATTTTCTTGCTAGCTTCTTTTGTCTTAATCTGTCTGTTTTTGTCTTTGCAGTTTTTACTGAAAAAGCAGGCATTGATACTGGCATTAGGGATTTTCGGAGGATTTCTTGGAGTTGGATTTGGTCATGCACCAGCTTTTCTACAGCTGATTTTCCCTTTTGGTGGTATAGGGTATCTGTTTCTGGTGGATTACCAGCAAGTTGCCAGTCAAGTGAGTTATGTTTTTGCGACAAACCTAGGATTTAAACTATTTACATATTTGCCAATAGCCCTAATCTATCTCTTCTTATCTCTCTATTTGGTTGAAAAGAAAGGAGGCAAGCTATGATGTCTTATCTATCAGTAGAATGGCGGAAAACTAAAAAATTTTCCATGTTGATGATTGGTATTTGCTTCTTAGCTTTTTGTAGCCTGATTGGTCTGGGAATTTACTTTGGTTCAGCTTATTCTATGGTTGCAGAAATTGAAAAAGTGCCTGTTTTATGGGGACAATTGACCTTCTATTATAGCCAGCTTTTCTTTCCGATTTTGGTTAGCCTTTATGTAGCCATGATGTTAGGAAAAGAGTTTGACAGAAAAAATATTGAATTTCTCAGAGCTAATAATGTCAGTCTTGGGAAATTATTGTTGGCAAAAGAAATAGTAATTATCTTGTTTATTGCTGTTTTACAGTTGTTCTTGTTTGGTATTTTTTATGTCAGTGCTCACCTAGCTCATTTAGAAATTTCTAATTTGTTCACCTACCTCAAGTGGGATTTATTGGGGATTTTTGGAACAATTAGTATGATGGCAGTACAGTTTTTTGTGACAGCTAAAACTCGTATTTTCAGTAAATCTGTGGGAATTGGTGCTATTGGTACTTTCGTAGGATTTATGATGATTTTTGTATCAGATAAATTATCTTTAATCTATCCCTACTCCCAAGCTATGGTGGCAATGCGGTCACGAAATTTGATAGACTTTAATTTAGTGGAAATAGTGCTGTTTATCATTGTAAATATTCTTCTGTGGGGGATTTTTCATACATTGAGTAATAAAGAATTGCATAAGTAATGCGAAGACTCTTCGGAGTCTTTTTCTTGTGATAAAAGCTCCAAGATTCTTGACCTAGTTTTTATAGAAAGAAGGTCTAATTATCAATTAGAAGAGGCCTTAGTACAGGGATTTCAAACACCTGAAGAATACCAATCTTACAAGGAGCTAAAGGAACATTATGAGGAAGTGACGGGGGATTACAGCTTTTCCAAACGAGAACTCACTAGTCAATTTGAAATCGCGCTTCAGAATCATCGAGGTGTGGACTTTGAAGATCATGACAAAGAGGAGTATTTGGACTTAGTTCAAAAGCTAGAGGAATTTGATTCATCTCTTGCCACCCATTACCGTCAGTTGATTGACTAGAAAGGAGAAATTCATGAATGATTTACTCCTTATCCCAGTAATTTTTTTAGCAGTAGGAGGAATTCTCATTCTTTTATGGAGACTCTTTCTTATTGCCAGTGGACTTTTCCTGATTGGTTTTGTCAGTTTTCTTATTTTCGTGGAGGACTATGGAATTTATCTTCTCTTTACAGAGACTTAACCTTACACGGCAGATTTAGCTCAAAATGGATTATTTAGTTTTACGACTTTCTTTATCATCTTTAATTTAGTTTTACTTGCTTTAGAATGCTGGACAGGATATAAGTGGAAGAAAGAATAGAAAATAATCTTAACAAGTTCAAAATTTATTCCGCTTTTTAGGACATGAAAAATTTTAGAAATTGATTCTTTCAAATCAAAACTTCTTGACTTTCTTTATAATTGTGAGATAATAAAGAAAATATATAAAGGAATTATATAAAATGGCTATAGCGAATTCAAGTAAAATAGTAACCTTCCAAGCTAATAGAGAATTGGTAAACGATGCTATGGAAGTGTTAAAAGAACAAAATCTCTCTCTTTCATCAGCACTCAGATTATTTTTAAAGAATGTTGTCGTAACAAATGGAGTAGATTTACTTAGTGAAGAGGAATTAGAGAAGGAGTATTTGTTTAGACAATTACAAGCAGAAGTTCAAGAAAGTTATGCTAAGATTGAGGCTGGAAATTACCTGACAGATGAGGATGTCGTGACACGCTATGGATTATAAAAAAATATAGGATTTTGTATTCTCCTAGAGTGATTGATAGTCTGGATAAAATATATCAGTATATAGCGGAGGAAATCGGTTCTGTAGAGGCTGCGAGACGAAAAGTAGTGAATATTAGAAAGGATATTAATCGGCTGGAAATTTTCCCTCAAGCTGGATTTGATGCCGATGAAAAATTTGGTAAGAGATTAGATCCTCACTACCAAACGAGAGGATTGACCTTGAGTAAGGATTACATCGTATTATATACAATTGTTGAGGATACCGTCAGGCTTGCTTATTTACTCCCTTCAAAAAGTGATTATATGAAATTATTTAAGACTGAGTCAAGATATGACTGACTCAGGATCTAGATGAGTTATGTTTAGTGACGAATAAAAATCCTAGTTTGGCAATGCCAAACTAGGATTTTCTAGCTCTTCTTTGTCTTCGATAGCCATTAAGTTTTTTATTCTCCCAGTAGCTATTGAAAATTTTTTCTTTGTTTTCTCGATTGATCTCTAAAAAGTAAGCATAGATCAAATCAACCCAAAAAAGCATTGGAAGTTGAGAGGAGATACGCTGAATATAGGATGATTGATTGTGACTAGCAACCAGTACAGTTTCAGTATACAGTTGGTTTTCTTTGTTTGGTACGCTGGTAAAGAGGACTGTTTTTGCTCCCATTTCTTTAGCATCTAACAAGCTGTCTAGAATAGATTGAGTAGATCCAGATAGTGAAAAGCCTAGAACCAAGCAATTATCATCCATGATACTAGTAGTCCAAGCAAATCCATCTTGATCGGTTATGGCTTCACAGACAACTCCTAAACGCATAAAGCGTAATTTCATCTCACGAGCGACAAGGCCAGAGCTTCCAGTGCCAAAAAAATAGACTCTTTCAGCATCTTCTATCATATTAGCTATTCGTTCTATTTGATTTTCATTAATTAATTCCTGAGTTTGCTCTCGCATATTGCTATAGCTTCTGAGAACACCTTGGATAAGAGGATTATGGGTCGATAGCTGAAGATTTTGGTTATCGATTTGATGTTGGTATTGGAAAATAAATTCTCTATAGCCAGTAAAACCACACTTTTTAGCAAAACGAGTTAGGGCAGCCTGGGAAATATGAAGTTTCTGAGCGACATTTTGTGATGATAAATCATCCTGTATCGTATCGACCTGTAAGAAATAGCGAGCAATTTCTTGTTCTAATTCAGTTAATTCATCAAAGTGGAGATCAATAATAGAGGGAATGTCTTGATTGTTCATGGGATTCCTTTGTATGATTTATATTAAATTGAAAGAAAAAATTTTCTATTGGTTGACATTATTATACCATATAAAATAATGATAATTAAATAAAAAAGAAAAGCTCTTTTAAAAATCAAATAAAGTGCTCCCATTTTCCATAATTTTCTTCTCAATTTGTGGTACAATGAAGAATGAGATTTTAAATAGAAATGAGACTGACTTGTATGAGAAAATTTGATAGCCATTCGATTCCGATTCGGCTTAATTTATTGTTTTCAATTGTTATTTTGCTCTTTATGACCATCATTGGTCGCCTGCTTTACATGCAGGTTTTGAACAAAGATTTTTATGAGACAAAACTAGCATCGGCAAGTAAAACAAAGGTGACAACTAGTTCGGCTCGTGGACAAATCTACGATGCAACAGGGAAACCTCTCGTCGAAAACACCATCAAGCAAGTTGTATCTTTTACAAGGAACAACAAGATGACGGCCGCAGATTTGAAAGAAACAGCCAAGAAGTTGCTAGCCTATGTGGGAGTTTCTTCTCCAACATTGACTGACCGACAGTTGGCGGACTATTATCTAGCAGATCAAGATGTCTACAAGAAAGCAGTGGAAAGCTTACCACGTGAGAAACGCCTTGATTCTGATGGGAATCAATTATCTGAGTCTGAGCTTTACAATAACACAGTAGAGAGCATAGATCCAAGTCAATTTACCTACTCTGATGACGAAAAGAAAGAAATTTACCTCTTTAGCCAACTCAATGCAGTTGAAAATTTTGCGACAGGAACCATTGCGACAGATCCTCTAAATGATTCTCAGGTGGCTGTTATTGCCTCTATTTCAAAGGAGATGCCTGGCATTAGTATTTCTACTTCTTGGGATCGAAAGATTTTGGAAACTTCCCTTTCTTCTATAGTAGGGAGTGTATCCAGTGAAAAAGCTGGTCTCCCAGCGGAAGAAGCAGAAGCCTATCTTAAAAAAGGCTATTCTCTAAATGACCGTGTTGGAACCTCGTATTTGGAAAAGCAATATGAAGAGACCTTACAAGGAAAACGCTCGGTAAAAGAAATCCATCTGGATAAATATGGCAATATGGAAAGCGTGGATACAATTGAGGAAGGTAGTAAGGGAAACAATATCAAGCTGACCATTGATTTGGCCTTCCAAGATAGTGTGGATGCTTTGCTGAAAAGTTATTTCAATTCCGAGCTAGGAAATGGTGGAGCCAAGTATTCTGAGGGTGTGTATGCAGTTGCTCTAAATCCAAAAACAGGTGCTGTGTTATCCATGTCAGGGATCAAACATGACCTGAACACGGGAGAGTTAACACAGGATTCCTTGGGAACTGTGACCAATGTCTTTGTACCCGGTTCGGTTGTTAAGGCCGCTACCATCAGCTCAGGTTGGGAAAATGGTGTTTTATCAGGAAACCAAACCTTAACAGATCAGCCTATTGTTTTCCAAGGTTCAGCTCCAATTTATTCTTGGTATAAATTGGCATATGGATCTTTTCCTATTACAGCTGTGGAAGCCTTGGAGTATTCATCTAATGCTTACGTGGTTCAAACCGCTCTTGGAATCATGGGCCAGACCTATCAACCCAATATGTTTGTTTTAACTAACAATTTAGAATCCGCTATGGGGAAACTTCGTTCGACATTTGCTGAATATGGTCTTGGAGCCTCAACAGGCATTGACCTTCCAAATGAGTCAACTGGTTTTATACCAAAAGAGTATAATTTCGCTAATTACATTACCAATGCATTTGGTCAGTTTGATAACTACACCCCAATGCAATTGGCCCAGTACGTTGGAACTATTGCCAACAACGGTGTTCGGATTGCACCTCACATTGTCGAGGGGATTTATGGAAATAATGAACAAGGTGGTTTAGGAGATTTAATTCAATCTATTGATACCAAGGAAATGAATAAAATTAATATTTCTGAGTCTGATGTTTCCATCCTCCAACAAGGTTTTTATCAAGTTTCTCACGGAGGGAGTGCTCTGACAACAGGTCGTGCCTTTTCAAATGGCGCAGCGGTATCCATTAGTGGAAAAACAGGTACTGCCGAAAGTTATGTTGAGGGTGGTCAAAAAGCTAACAATACTAATGCTGTGGCCTATGCACCATCAGATAATCCTCAAATCGCTGTAGCTGTTGTCTTCCCTCATAACACCAACCTTACAAATGGTGTCGGACCTTCCATTGCGCGCGATATTATCAACCTCTATAACCAACATCATCCAATGAATTAGAAAGGAACATATGCTTTATCCAACACCTATTGCTAAGCTAATTGACAGTTATTCTAAGTTACCGGGTATCGGGATTAAGACGGCTACCCGTCTAGCCTTCTATACTATTGGAATGACTGATGACGATGTCAATGAATTTGCTAAAAATCTCCTTTCTGCTAAGAGAGAGCTGACCTACTGTTCCATCTGCGGTCGCCTGACTGATGACGATCCTTGCTCTATCTGTACCGATCCGACTCGTGACCAGACAACGATTTTAGTTCTCGAAGATAGTCGCGATGTGGCAGCCATGGAGAATATCCAAGAATACCATGGACTCTATCATGTCTTACATGGACTCATTTCTCCCATGAATGGTATCAGTCCAGATGATATCAATCTCAAGAGCCTTATGACTCGTCTTATGGATAGTGAAGTTTCAGAGGTAATCGTAGCAACAAATGCTACAGCAGATGGTGAAGCGACATCCATGTATCTTTCACGTTTGCTCAAGCCAGCTGGTATCAAGGTTACGCGTCTAGCACGAGGTCTCGCTGTCGGAGCGGACATTGAGTATGCGGATGAAGTTACGCTCTTACGAGCCATTGAAAATCGAACAGAGTTGTAAGTCTAGACAAATCAACACTCAATTCATTTATACAAAAATCACGGAGACCGACAGTTGTTTTATCGGTCTCTTTTTAGATTTATTGAAGACCAGTATCAGGTTCAAGTTTCAAAAAAGAAGCAAATATGATATACTAAAGAACGAGTATTCTATTAGAATTGGAACAAATAATATGAAGCAAACGATTATTCTTTTATACGGTGGGCGTAGTGCAGAGCGTGAAGTCTCTGTCCTTTCAGCTGAGAGTGTCATGCGTGCGGTCAACTACGATCGTTTCACAGTCAAGACTTTCTTTATCAGCCAGTCAGGTGACTTTATTAAAACGCAAGAATTTAGCCAGATTCCTGGTCAAGAGGACCGTCTCATGACCAATGAAACTATTGATTGGGATAAGAAAGTTGCTCCAAGTGCTATCTATGAAGAAGGGGCAGTGGTCTTTCCAGTCCTTCACGGTCCGATGGGAGAGGATGGCTCTGTTCAAGGATTCTTGGAAGTTTTGAGAATTCCTTACGTTGGTTGCAACATCTTGTCATCTAGCCTTGCCATGGATAAAATCACGACCAAGCGTGTTCTGGAATCTGCTGGTATTGCCCAAGTTCCTTATGTGGCCATCGTCGAAGGTGATGATGTGACTTCTAAAATCGCTGAAGTGGAAGAAAAATTGACTTATCCAGTTTTCACAAAACCATCAAACATGGGTTCTAGTGTCGGTATTTCTAAATCTGAAAATCAAGAAGAACTCCGTCAAGCCTTGGAACTTGCCTTCCGATATGACAGCCGTGTCTTGGTAGAGCAAGGGGTGGATGCTCGTGAAATCGAGGTTGGTCTACTGGGCAACTACGATGTCAAAAGCACCCTTCCAGGAGAAGTAGTCAAGGATGTTGCCTTCTACGACTATGATGCCAAGTATATTGATAACAAGATTACTATGGACATCCCAGCCAAGATCAGTGATGATGTGGTAGCTGTCATGCGTCAAAATGCAGAAACTGCCTTCCGTGCAATCGGTGGTTTAGGTCTCTCTCGTTGTGATTTCTTTTATACAGATAAGGGAGAGGTTTTCCTCAACGAGCTCAATACCATGCCAGGTTTCACCCAGTGGTCTATGTACCCACTACTTTGGGACAATATGGGGATCAGCTACCCAGACCTAATCGAGCGTTTGGTTGACCTTGCCAAGGAAAGTTTTGACAAGCGCGAAGCGCATTTGCTATAAAAATGAAAGAGAGGGTAGAAGCCAGAACCATCACTGCAAGGTGATCGGAGTTCTCGGACTTCGCCCCTTTTTAAAGGAGTAGAAATGAAACTTACAATTTACGAAGTTGCTCAAGCTGTTGGAGCTAAAAATGATGTCAGCATATTTGAGGACACTCAGTTAGAAAAAGCTGAGTTTGATAGTCGTTTGATTACTACAGGGGACTTGTTTGTTCCACTTAAAGGTGCGCGTGATGGGCATGACTTTATCGAAACAGCCTTTGAAAATGGTGCAGCAGTAACTCTATCTGAGAAAAAGGTCGCAAATCATCCTTATATTTTAGTAGATGATGTGTTGACTGCCTTTCAAACCCTAGCTGCCTACTATCTTGAGAAAACGGCTGTTGATGTCTTTGCAGTTACAGGTTCAAATGGCAAGACAACGACTAAGGATATGTTGGCGCACTTGCTATCGACAACCTACAAGACCTACAAAACACAAGGAAACTACAATAATGAGATTGGTCTTCCTTACACGGTTCTTCATATGCCTGAAGGAACAGAAAAGTTGGTCTTGGAGATGGGACAGGATCACTTGGGAGATATTCATCTCTTGTCTGAATTGGCTCGTCCAAAAACAGCCATCGTGACCTTGGTTGGAGAAGCCCATTTGGCTTTTTTCAAAGACCGTTCTGAGATTGCTAAAGGAAAAATGCAAATTGCAGACGGGATGGCACCTGGTTCCTTGCTTTTAGCGCCAATTGACACTATTGTAGAGGACTACTTGCCAACTGATAAAAAGGTGGTCCGTTTTGGTCAAGGAGCAGAGTTGGAAATTACCGACTTGGTTGAGCGTAAGGATAGTCTGACCTTTAAGGCTAATTTTTTGGGACAAGTCCTCGATTTGCCAGTGACTGGTAAGTACAATGCCACCAATGCTATGATTGCATCCTATGTTGCCCTACAAGAAGGAGTTTCAGAGGAGCAAATTCGTCAGGCCTTCCAAAATCTTGAATTGACGCGTAACCGTACCGAGTGGAAGAAAGCAGCCAATGGAGCAGATATCCTATCAGATGTTTACAATGCCAATCCAACTGCTATGAAGTTGATTTTAGAGACTTTCTCTGCCATTCCGACCAATGAAGGTGGAAAGAAAATTGCAGTTTTGGCGGACATGAAGGAACTTGGTGACCAGTCTGTTCAACTTCATAATCAGATGATCTTGAGCCTTTCGCCAGATGTGCTTGATACCGTTATTTTCTATGGAGAAGACATTGCTGAATTAGCCCAATTAGCCAGTCAAATGTTCCCAATCGGCCACGTTTACTACTTCAAGAAAACAGAAGACCAAGACCAATTTGAAGACCTAGTTAAGCAGGTTAAAGAAAGCCTTGGAGCTAATGACCAAATCCTGCTCAAAGGCTCTAACTCTATGAATCTAGCTAAGTTAGTAGAAAGTTTAGAAAATGAAGCCAAGTGATTTTATTAAACATTTACGTATTTTTAAATCCATTTTTCTTAAGTAGCATGGTATAATAATATGCAGGAAAATTTTGAATCATGAGGAAGACTAGATGAATTTATGGGATATTTTCTTTACGACTCAGGCAACAGAGCCACCTAAATTTGACCTTTTTTGGTATGTTAGCCTATTTACGCTTTTAGCCTTGACCTTTTATACAGCCTATCGCTATCGTGAAAAGAAGGTTTACCAACGATTTTTCCAAATCTTGCAGGCTGTTCAGTTGATCTTACTTTATGGTTGGTATGGGGTCAATCATATGCCGCTGTCAGAAAGCCTACCTTTTTACCATTGCCGTATGGCTATGTTTGTGGTGCTCTTGCTTCCTGGTCAGTCCAAATATAGGCAGTATTTTGCATTACTAGGAACATTTGGGACATTAGCAGCCTTTGTTTATCCAGTGCCAGATGCCTATCCTTTCCCACATATTGCGATTTTGTCCTTTATATTTGGGCACCTAGCTCTTTTGGGGAACTCATTAGTTTATCTATTGAGACAGTATGATGCACGATTGTTGGATGTGAAGGGAATTTTTCTCGTGACCTTTGCCCTAAATGCCTTAATTTTTATGGTCAATTTAGTAACAGGTGGAGATTATGGATTCTTGACAAAACCACCATTGGTTGGGGACCATGGCTTAGTAGCTAATTATTTAATCGTTTCCCTAGCCTTATCAGCGGCGATTACGTTAACAAAGAAAATCTTGGAACTATTTTTAGCACAAGAAGCAGAAAAAATGACTGCAAAGAAAGCTTAGAGATGAGCTTTCTTTTTTCATAAATCTGATTTTTTATAATTTGTTTGGAAAATAAAAAAGCTGATGAGCGAAAGTGAAAAAATAGCAAGTAAATTTAGGAAAAAACTAAGCACGATTGGATTTTTTGTGTTATAATATTCTGTGAATAGCTATGCCCTATTTTAGCTATATTGAATAGAAGTTTGAAACTTGGAAGAGAGAGGATGCGATGTAATGGCTAGAGATGGTTTTTTTACAGGCTTAGATATCGGAACTAATTCGATTAAAGTATTGGTTGCCGAGCTTAGAAATGGTGAACTAAACGTAATTGGTGTAAGTAATGCCAAGAGTAAAGGTGTAAAAGATGGGATTATCGTTGATATTGAAGCAGCAGCAAGTGCTATCAAGTCGGCTATTTCCCAGGCAGAGGAAAAAGCAGGCATTTCAATCAAATCAGTGAATGTTGGTTTGCCTGGAAATCTTTTGCAAGTAGAACCAACTCAAGGAATGATTCCAGTTACATCTGATACAAAAGAAATTACAGATCAAGATGTCGAAAATGTTGTCAAATCAGCCTTGACAAAGAGCATGACACCAGATCGTGAAGTCATTACTTTTATTCCAGAAGAATTTATCGTAGATGGTTTTCAAGGTATTCGTGATCCACGTGGGATGATGGGTGTTCGTCTCGAAATGCGTGGCTTACTTTACACAGGTCCACGTACTATTCTTCACAATTTACGTAAGACAGTTGAGCGCTCAGGTGTTCAGGTTGAAAATATTATTATTTCACCATTGGCTTTGGTTCGTTCTGTCTTGAACGAAGGAGAGCGTGAATTTGGAGCTACTGTGATTGATATGGGAGCAGGTCAAACAACTGTTGCTACAATCCGTAACCAAGAACTCCAGTTTACAAATATTCTTCAAGAAGGTGGAGATTATGTCACAAAAGATATCTCTAAAGTCTTGAAGACTTCACAGAAATTAGCTGAAGGATTGAAATTGAACTATGGGGAAGCCTACCCATCACTTGCCAGCAATGAAACTTTCCAAGTTGAAGTGATTGGTGAAGTAGAGCCTGTAGAAGTTACAGAAAGCTACTTGGCAGAGATTATTTCAGCTCGCATTAAACACATTTTTGAACAAATTAAACAAGAGTTGGAAAGAAGACATTTGTTGGATCTTCCAGGTGGAATTGTTTTGATTGGTGGGAATGCTATTTTACCAGGTATTGTAGAACTTGCACAGGAAGTCTTTGGTGTTGGTGTCAAACTTTACGTTCCAAATCAAGTTGGAATCCGTAACCCTGCTTTTGCTCATGTGATTAGCTTGTCTGAATTTGCTGGTCAATTGACTGAGGTGCATTTGTTAGCACAACGAGCAGTTAAGGGTGAGGATACTTTGCGTCACCAACCAATCAATTTTGGTGGGATGATTCAACGTGTCACTCAGGTGTCACAACCTACCCCTATTCAACCAGCTTCAAATACAGAGGTGGAACCATCAGCTTCTACGAACGTAGTTGCTCCGAAAGAGGATAAAGTATCTTCTCAAAATAAACAAAAAATCGCAGATCGCTTCCGTGGTTTAATCGGAAGTATGTTTGATGAATAAAAGAGGAAAATAAACTATGACATTTTCATTTGATACAGCGGCTGCTCAAGGTGCAGTGATTAAAGTAATCGGTGTTGGTGGAGGTGGCGGTAACGCTATTAACCGCATGGTTGACGAAGGTGTTACGGGCGTAGAATTTATCGCAGCAAACACAGATGTACAAGCTTTGAGTAGTACAAAAGCTGAGACTGTAATTCAGTTGGGCCCTAAATTGACACGTGGTTTGGGTGCTGGAGGTCAACCTGAAGTTGGTCGAAAAGCTGCTGAAGAGAGCGAAGAAACATTGACAGCTGCTATCAGCGGAGCGGATATGGTCTTCATTACTGCGGGTATGGGTGGTGGATCAGGTACTGGTGCAGCTCCTGTTATTGCTCGTATTGCTAAAGATTTAGGTGCTCTTACAGTTGGTGTTGTGACACGTCCTTTCGGTTTTGAAGGAAGCAAACGTGGTCAATTTGCTGTTGAAGGAATCAACCAACTTCGTGAACATGTAGATACCCTATTGATTATTTCAAACAACAATTTGCTTGAAATTGTTGATAAGAAAACTCCACTTCTTGAAGCTCTTAGCGAAGCAG
>CAUTTK010000014.1:0-25932 GCA_963541475.1 uncultured Streptococcus sp.
AGGCTACTAGAGCTGTAAAAGAGGCTGAAGTTAAGTGGCGACGCAACAAAGCTCCGACTGATCGGTAGGCAAAAAAAGCAATACCAATCAAGGGCCAAATTTGCCCCCCCAGAGAAGGGATTCCAAAATTCCCCTGCAATAATACTAAAGCTGCCAAAACAAGCAATACAATACCAAATGCTTTCTTTTTCATCTTATTACCTCATGTTTCTTAGATTTTCTTTTAGGAGGGATTGGTAATGTCGTGAGACATGAACCTCCTTGTGGGTCTGATAAAAGGAAATGGTGCCCGTTCCTGAAAAGGACTTGTCCACCGAATAGATTTGCCGAATATTAGCGATCGTTGACTTGGATACCCGACTAAAATAGCGAGGAAGGATAGACTCTAACTCATAGAGTTTAAGCCGAACCTCGTAGGCATCTTTCTGGGTATGGGCGTAAATCTTGTTCCCCTCTGTTTCAAAGAAGAGAATTTCCGACAAGTCCAGATAATATTCACCCGTCCCCTTGTAAAAAATCAACCTAGGAGACTTGGATTCTTGCAAGAGTCGCTGTAAATCCGCAATTTCATCTGTCAAAGCCGCTGCCTTGATGACAATTTCAGTTTCCTCTAAATTGCTATCAATTTCGATTCGTAACTTCATTCCATCTCCTTTCTGACTCTACTATATCAAAGCCAAAATAAGAAAACAAGAGCAAAAAAGCAAGTGGTTACTTTAGGCACGTAAGTGGTTGTAAGGCTACCTTAACTTACAGGTCAAAATAGAAAGAAAATCACACCCCACACAAGTCCGCAAGCATAACCAACCAAGACATCCTTGGGATAATGGACGCCACCTAGGACTCTTACTAGACCGAGGAGGACTGACAAGACCAACAAGATAACCCCTACGGATAGACTCGCATGTAAGCATGCCATGGAGATAATGGTTGCTGAAAAGACATGACGACTAGGCATTGACTGACCAGGACTATCTCTGTCTAGTAGCGGGACAATTTCCCAAATTTCATAAGGCCTAGGAGCATTGATTTTCTTACGGAGAAGGGACAAAATCACAAAACCCGACGCAGGAACAAACACATAGATCAAGACCTGTTTCCCAAATCCTTTTTGGAGATAGGTAGTGACTAACAAGGTCAAATAAACTATAGGCATAACTACTGTCATCAACCGATTGAAAGTTCTTAACAGTCTCAGAAGAAAGGGCTTATTTTCAATCTTACCAGCGATGTGGTCATACCATTCTTGATAATTTTTCATATATTTTCTCATACTTTTCTAGAACTTGTTGAGATGTTTTCCCCTTGGCAAGCCAATCTACTAATTTGTCCAAGCGACGTATTTCCTGCATCAGAGGAACATCAATTTCCTCAATACAGACACCGCAAATCTTCCCTGTAATCGCAATTCGTTCAGGAACATAATATGGTGCTTGTCGAAAAAAATCTCCATAGGTAACATCTCTATCCAGACAAGCGAGGATGTCACACACTTCATACCCTGTCAACCAACTGGTCACTTGGTGAACTGACTCTGCCCTTCCACCCTTTCGCTCGACCTTTGCAACCAAGGCTAGATAAACCGCAGCAAATTTCATATTGTATAATTTCTGACTCATACTTCTCTCTTTCTATGTATTCTAGTATAAATAAGAAAAAGAAGGCCGTCAAGCCTTCTTTGGGTTTATTCTTCTGCTTCGTCTTCTGTAAACTGACTGTTATAAAGGTCAGCGTAGAAGCCTCCTTGTGCCATCAGCTCATCATGATTGCCTTGCTCGATGATATTGCCATCTTTCATGACAAGAATCAGATCAGCATTTCGGATAGTAGACAAGCGGTGGGCTATGACAAAGGAAGTTCTTCCCTCCATCAATTGGTCCATAGCTTTCTGGATCAACTCCTCTGTACGGGTATCAACCGAAGAGGTCGCCTCATCTAGAATTAGGAGCGGCGCATCTTTCAGCAAAGCACGAGCAATGGTCAAGAGTTGTTTTTGCCCGACAGACAAGGTCACTGTGTCGTCCAAGACGGTATCGTAACCATCTGGTAAAGTCATGATAAAGTGGTGAATCCCTACAGCCTTGCTGGCTTCAATCACGCGCTCATCACTAATACCTGTTTGGTTATAGATAAGATTGTCTCGAATGGTGCCTTCAAAGAGCCAAGTGTCCTGCAAGACCATTGAAAAGGCATCGTGTACTTCCGAACGCTTCATCTCCTTGGTATCCACACCATCGATGCGGATACTTCCCTTATCAATCTCATAGAACTTCATCAAAAGATTAACAATAGTTGTCTTCCCAGCTCCAGTAGGACCGACAATGGCAACCTTTTGACCTGCATGAGCGGTCGCAGAAAAATCATGAATAATAGTTCGCTCTGGTGTGTAACCAAAGAAAACTCGATCAAAGACTACTTGACCTTTCATATCGCTCAATTGTCTTTCTTTATGGGATTCGTCTTCCATTTCCTCTTCAGCTAGGAATTCGAAGACACGTCCCATGGCTGCACTAGCCTGCTGAAGACTAGTAATCCCTTGGGCAATTTGTGAAAGAGGCTGAGAAAAGATACGAACGTAGGCCATAAAGGCAACGATAATCCCGATACTAATCTGCCCATTCAAGGCCAAGGCTGCACCAACGATAATCACTAAGGCATAGCTAAAGTTCCCAATGAACATCATGATTGGCATCATAATCCCTGAAATAAATTGAGATTTCCAGATACTGTCATATAGACGATGGTTTAATGTCGCAAATTCTTCTTTGGTGCTCTCGATAGCATTGTAACTGGTCACCACATTATGGCCAGAGTACATTTCCTCTACATAGCCATTGACAGCTGCCAAATCCTGTTGCTGACTCTTAAAGAATCCCTGCGATTTACCCATAAAAACAGACAAGAAAGCAAAACCAATAAGAGTTGAAACAACCGTCACTAAGGCTAAAATCCAGTTCATCCCAAACATGGTCACCAAGACTGCCACGACCAATAAACTAGATGAAAGAACTGTTCCTAGACTTTGATTGAGGGACTGGGCTGCAGTGTCAACGTCATTAGTCACACGAGACAAGGTATCTCCTTGAGAATGTCCATCAAAATACCCCAATGGAAGACGATTAATTTTCTCTGCAATCGCTGTTCTCAAACGCTCTGAAAAACGTTGAATGGCTGTTGTAAACAGAAAGGCCTGCAAATAATTTGATAGAAGCCCGATTACATAGATGACAGCCAAAAAACTACCAATGGCTGCAACCGCAGCGACATCCACACTTGTTTCTAGACCACTGGCAATAATATTAGTCATTTCCTTGATACGGGTTGGACCATATACAGTAATGATATTGGATAAGATTGTTGCTAAAAAGGCGATCAGAAGGGCAAACTGGAGACCTGCAAGATAGGGTTTACTCTGTTTCCAGAGAGACATTTTTTTATTTTCCATGTTCCAATTCCTCCTTCGATAATTGTGAATAGGCAATTTCTTGGTAAACTTCGTTGGTAGCTAGAAGTTCCTTGTGGGTGCCTTGTCCCACTACTTTTCCTTGATCCAAGACCAAAATCAAATCTGCATCCATAATCGTTGAAATACGCTGTGCGACGATAAGCTTGGTCATAGATTTTGTTTTCTCTGCTAGCTCTTGGCGTAGGACACGGTCTGTCTTGTAATCCAAGGCCGAGAAGGAGTCATCAAAGATGAGGATTTCTGGCTTCCGAGCCAAGGCACGCGCAATGGCCAGACGCTGTCTTTGTCCACCTGAGAAATTCGTTCCTCCTTGGGCTACTTCTGACTCTAAGCCCGCTTCCTTGTCCTCAATAAAGTTCTTAGACTGGGCTAATTCCAAGGCTTGCCACATAGCCTCCTCACTAAGTGGTGTTTCTTGACTCTGTCCAAAGTCTAGATTGCCCTTGACATCACCTGAAAAGAGTACAGCTTTTTGTGGAATATACCCAACCTTGTTGCGCAAATCTTCCAAACCGTAATCTTGAACATTAACTCCGTCCACTAGAATTTCTCCTGCCGATACGTCATAGAAACGTGGAATCAGATTGACTAGAGTAGATTTACCAGAACCCGTTGACCCTATAAAGGCCACTGTTTGGCCAGCTTCTGCTCTAAAGCTAACATGCTCGATAACCGCCTCCGAATTTGCTGCATAGCGGAAGGTCACATCCTTAAACTCGACCTGACCTTTGAGATTTTCGTCAGCCAGCTGCACTTGAGCAGGATTTTGGATAGAAGAATGCAAATCTAGAACCTGATTAATCCGCTTGGCAGAGACCATGGTTCGAGGAAGAACGATGAAGAGCGCCCCCATGAGAAGGAAGCCCATAACAACCTGCATGGCATAAGACATGAAAACAACCATGTCACTAAAGAGAGGCAGACGCGCTGTCGGAGCAGCATCGTTGATCACATAGGCCCCAATCCAGTAAATCGCCACACTCAAACCACTTGAAATCCCCATCATAATGGGATTCAAAATAGCCATAAGACGGTTGACAAACAAATTCAAACGTGTCAGCTCATCATTTGCTGCTGCAAATTTTTCATCTTGATACTTTTCAGCATTGTAGGCACGAACAACGCGAATACCTGTTAAACTCTCGCGAGTGATACTGTTCAGTTTATCAGTCAGACTTTGAATCAAGGACTGTTTTGGAAAGGCTAGCGTCATCAAAACAGTCGTCATCAAAACATTGACAATCACTGCCACAAGTACAGCCCAGAGCCAGTATTCTGAATGACCTAAAATCTTCCCGATAGCCCAGATAGCCATAATCGGACCACGAGTAACCACTTGCAAGCCCATGGTAATCAACATTTGGACTTGAGTAATATCATTGGTGGTACGAGTTAAAAGACTGGGAATAGAGAATTTCTTAATCTCTGTCTGCGAGTAATCCAAAACTCGGTTAAAAATATCACTTCTCAGCCTACTAGTATAAGAGGCAGCCACTCTGGACGCAAAAAATCCAACTGCAACTGCGGACAAGAAGGCCAGAAAGGACATTCCCACCATCATACCTGCTGGTTGCCATAACTCATCTAAGTTGGTTCCCTGAGTTCCTAGCAAATCAGTGATTTTAGAGATATAGGTCGGCACTTCCAACTCTAGATAAACCGAAAAGCAAGTAAAGAGAATGCCTAGTAAAATCATCCCCCATTCTTTTCTACTAATTCGTTTGGCTAATTTCTTCATTCTCTCCTCCTATTCCCTTGATATTTTCCTGTAGTTGATTGAGGACTTTCTCAAAAATCAGTAATTCATCTTCATCAATGTCTGCCATCAACTGGTTGTCAATGCGTTCAAAAAAGGCCTTAACCTGCTTCATTTGAGAACGCGATTTGTCCGTCAGACGAACAAACTTAGCCCGCTTATCGACAGGACTCGCCTCCAATTCCACCAAACCATTTTGCACCATACGCTTGACTAGATTACTAGCAACAGACTTGGTAATATTGAGTTCCTGTTCGATATCTTTAATCAAGACCAAGTTTTGATTTTCCTCACGGCTATCCAAAAAGCGTACAACTTGACCTTGTGGTCCACCCATAAATTCAATGCCACAACGCTTGGCTTCCTTTTGCACCATCAGATGAATCTGATGACCAAAACGCTTAAAGACCAACATCGGTTTATCCATACTAACTCCTTTCTAATCATCACATTTAGTTCTCCTAGGAACTAATTAAGTTTTTATGAGAACTATTTTACCACTTTGAAAAGAGATGTCAAGAAAAAAGTTTCCTAGAGAACTATTTTCTTGATTAAAAAAATCCCAAGTGATTTTTTTCACTTAGGATCATGTTTTCTAGGTTATACTCTTCGAAAATCAAATTCAAACCACGTCAGCTTCGCCTTGTCGTACTCAAGTACTGTCTGTGGCTAGCTTTCTAGTTTGCTTTTTGATTTTCATTGAGTATTAAATTAAAATCCATCTACGTTTGTGTAGATTTTTTGGACGTCTTCGTCGTCTTCAAGAACGCTGTAAAGTTTTTCAAAGGTTTCAAGGTCATCGCCTGACAATTCCACTTCTGACTGAGGAATCATTTCCAATTCAGTCACTTGGAATTCTTCGATACCTGACTCACGAAGGGCAACGATAGCCTTGTGAAGGTCAGTTGGAGCTGTGTAAACTGTGATTGTACCTTCTTCTGCTTCTACATCATCCACATCCACATCTGCTTCTAGCAATTGCTCAAAGACTGCGTCCGCATCTTCACCTGCAAATACAATAACCCCCTTGTTGTCAAAGAGGTATGAAACCGAACCTGAAGCGCCCATGTTTCCGCCATTTTTACCAAAAGCTGCACGGACATTAGCCGCTGTACGGTTAACGTTAGAAGTCAAGGTATCAACGATCAGCATAGAACCGTTTGGTCCAAAGCCTTCGTAACGTCCTTCTGTAAAGGTTTCGTCTGTGTTTCCTTTTGCTTTATCAATCGCTTTATCGATAACGTGTTTTGGCACTTGGGCTTGTTTAGCACGGTCGATAACGAATTTCAAAGCTGAGTTTGATTCTGGGTCTGGATCACCTTTTTTAGCTGCTACATAGATTTCTACACCAAATTTTGCATATACTTTAGAGTTAGCTCCATCTTTAGCCGTTTTCTTGGCTACGATATTGGCCCATTTACGTCCCATTAGGAATCTCCTTTTTTCACATTTTAATCTTTCTTATTATAACACAAGTTTTTTCGATTTTCACTAGAGGAAATAGATTTTATTCAGTAAATCAAGTTAGGATGCTACTTTAGTTGCCAAGATGGCCTTACCTTCTTTTATCAAAGGATGACGGAACAGTGAAAAGTACAGTTGAATGGTCATAGCAACCCAGATAAGGGGTTCGCAGAGGATAACACCCTTATAGCCCGCCCAAGGGATAATCAAGATCACAAAAGCGATTTTTCCGATTAGTTCAATAAAGCTAGAAACTAGAGGAAGGATCTTTTGCCCCAAGCCCTGCAAGCAATTGCGATAAATCAACAAGAGACTCAAAATGGGATAAAAGGCTGAGCTGATTTGCAGGTAGAGACTACCATTTTCTACCAAGTAACCATCCGTCGAACTGGCCAAGAAGGAAACCAAGGTAGGACTGGCAAAAAAGAGGAAGACACAAACAAAAACTGCCCAGGACATGCTTAGACGACTGCCAATTCGAAGTCCTTGAACAATGCGGTCTGGTCGCTTGGCACCAAGATTCTGCGAAGCAAAGGTCGTCATCGAGGCAGAAATAGCCGTCATCGGAAGTAGAGCAAAGGCCATAATGCGACGCGCCGCCGTCTGGGCGCTAATAATCACAGCTCCAAAGGTATTGACTGAAGACTGTAAAATCACGCTACCGATAGATACAATGGAACTCATCAAGCCCATAGCCAAACCTTGCTCCAAAAGATCCGCGTACAAGTCCTTGTTCCATTTAAAATGTTTCAGTTGAGGCAAAAGTTCTGGCACACTCTTACGAATATAGTAAAAGCAGAGAACCGCTGATAAACCTTGTGAAATAATAGTAGCAAGCCCCGCGGATTGAACTCCCAGATGCAGTTGCGTAATGAAATAGAGATCCAGAACCACATTGACCAAGGCAGAGAAAATCAGGAAGCCAAGGGCTGCTAGACTGTCCCCAATGGACCGCAACAAGCCTGCAAAGAGATTATAGGCAAAGCTGACACCGACACAGGTCACAATCATAGAAATATATTGATAGGACTGAGGGAGGATTTCAGCAGGGGTATCTAAGTATTGCAAGAGAGGATACAAACCAAGAAAGCCCAGCAACATAATCACAACACTCAAAAGAGCACCTAAAATCCAGGTGGCTGCTACTGCTTCTTTTATTTTAGTAAAATTCCGAGCCCCATAATAGCGGGCAATGACAATCCCCATCCCATTACCAACACCAAGTGTAAAGCCAATAATCAGATCAAAAATAGCTGTTGTCGCCCCTACTGCCGCCAAGGAATCTTGACCAAGAAAACGTCCAACAATCAAGACATCAGCAGTATTATAGAGCTGTTGAAAAATATTTGATAGCAAGATTGGGAAGGCGAAGCTTAAGAGCGAGGGAAGAATCGGACCATGAATCAGGTCCACTGTTCGTTTTTTATTCATAAGGCTATTATATCAGCTTTCTAGAGGAGCGACAAGAAACAGAAAACTATGCGCGAGCTGAAAACCAGAACTAGGCAACGAAAAAGCAGTGGATTTCTCCACTACTTTAACAGCCTATTCTTCAATTTCGATTTCAAGCTCGTCTCCTAGGTCAAGCGTGACTTCTTCATTCACAGAATCTGCTTGAACTGCTTCATCTTTTTTAGTTTCAACACCTTCTTCTCCATCAATCAAACCAAATTGAACACGGACTTGATGATCAATTTCATCAAAGATTTCGGGGTGATCTGCCAAGTATTTCTTAGCATTTTCAGAACCTTGCCCGATTTTCTCATCCTTGTAAGAGTACCAAGCTCCTGCTTTTTTGATGATATCCAAATCACTTGCAATCTTCAAGAGTTCACCAGTCTTAGAAATTCCTTCTCCGTACATGATTTCAACGAAGGCTTCCTTAAACGGTGGAGCCACCTTATTTTTCACAACCTTGATCTTAGTTTCTTTACCGACATTGGTATCTTTTTGGTCACCAGTTCCCTTGATTTGTGTGCTTCCACGAACATCCAGACGCACTGAGGCGTAGAATTTCAAAGCACGTCCACCAGGAGTTGTTTCTGGATTTCCAAACATGACCCCAACTTTTTCACGCAATTGGTTGATAAAGATGGCAATTGTTTTTGTTTTATTGATAGAAGCACCGAGCTTACGCATGGCCTGGCTCATCATACGAGCCTGCAAACCAACGTGGCTATCACCGATATCTCCATCAATTTCCGCACGAGGTACAAGGGCCGCAACTGAGTCGACCACGACAAGGTCAACTGCACCTGAGTCAATCAATTTTCCTGCAATCTCAAGACCTTGCTCTCCTGAGTCTGGTTGAGACAAGAGTAATTCGTCAATGTTAACCCCAAGGGCCGCAGCATAAGCTGGATCAAGGGCATGCTCCGCATCAATAAAGGCTGCAATCCCACCTTCTTTTTGCGCTTGCGCAACTGCATGAAGGGCAACCGTTGTCTTACCAGATGACTCTGGCCCATAGATTTCGATGATACGTCCCTTAGGATAACCACCTGAACCAAGGGCAATGTCAAGCGCCAGGGAACCTGAGCTCATCACTTGCACCTTTTGCTCTGCACGTTCACCCAAACGCATGATTGAACCTTTACCAAAGTCTTTCTCAATCAATTTAAGAGCATCATTCAAGGCTTTTTCACGTTCTGCCCCAAATTTTTTTGAAATTTCATCTAATTTTTTTGGTTTTTTCGCCATTCTATTCTCCTACATTCTAATGGTCCTCAGACCTATCTACTATTATATCAAAAGTTAGTCACTTAATAAAGCCTTGCGAACTAGGTTAAAGGCATGCATAACCGCAATGTGACGTACATCTGCTCGACTTCTGCCTCCAATATTAACCTTGATGACCTCTGTTTCATGCTCTCGAGCCAAGCCTATGAAGACTGTCCCAGCTGGGTGTCCTTCTAGACTGTCTGGCCCTGCTACTCCAGTCAAACTAAGGCCAAAATCAGACTGAGTCTTGATTCGTGCCTGCTCAGCCATCTTCTGAGCTGTAAATTCAGACACCACACCGTGCTCTTTCAAATCCTTGACAGGAATATCCAACATCTTTGATTTTTCCTCCAAGCTATAGGTTACAAAACCACCCTTAAATATACTTGAAGCACCTGAAAAATCAGCCACAGTGGCTTGGAAAAGACCTGCCGTCAAACTCTCTGCAGCCGTGATTGTTTTCCCTTGCTTTTTCATTTCTTCTACCACAATGCTAGCTAAACTAGTTTCTTCCCCATAACCATAACAAAGGCCTCGTAAAGAAAGGCCTTCAAAGGTTTGGCGACCTAAGATTTGATTTTCCAAGATATCCAACACCTGATTCGCCTCTTCTTGACTGCTAGCCTTTGTTGACAGACGCAGAGTGACTTCTCCTGTCTTGGCATAAGGGGCCAAGGTCGGATCTGTTTGATTATCAATCAAATCAGCCAAAATCGTAACCAGCTGGCTTTCGCCAATTCCAAAGAAACGAAGAACTCGAGAATACAACTTGCTCCCTGTCATCAACTTGGGTAGAAGTTGGTTTAAGACCATGGGTTTCAATTCACTTGGTGGACCAGGAAGGACGACGTAGGTCACTCCGTCTACTTCTAAAATTCCTCCAACAGCCAGTCCTGTTTCGTTTGGTAGTGGAGTCGCTCCTTCTACAATTTGAGCTTGCCTTTCGTTATTCGGTGTTCGGGCATAGTCTGGTCTCTGGGCAAAAAAGACATCCAACTTCGCCTGCGCCTGAGGATCGAAGACTAATTCTTTCCCTAAGAATTTAGCTAGAGTTTGTTTGGTCAAATCGTCCTCAGTTGGCCCTAAACCACCTGTCAAAATCACCAGACTGCTACGTTGACTGGCAATTTCAAGCAAAGACAAGAGACGAGCTTCATTGTCTCCTACAGCCATCTGAAAATATACGTCTACTCCAATTTCTGCTAGTTTTTCCGATAAAAACTGGGCATTGGTATTGACAATCTGCCCTGTCAAAATCTCTGTTCCAACAGCAATAATTTCTGCTTTCATATTTCCTCCTACCTATCTATTCGTATTTTTTTGAAAAAATCGCAGGAAATTTCCCACGATTGATTTTTTATTTGTATCAAAAAACGAACTATTCTACTTCATTTGTTACAAAGACGCCTTGTTGTTGATTATCCCCATTATCAACAGGCAACCGTCCAAACAAATCTTCAAATAAGACAGCATTTGTTTCAAGCTGAGTGACTTCTTCTTGTCCCAAAGAACGTCGCAATATATTCTGCATTTCCAACATATGCTCTCTAGAAACAATCTGATAAGAAATGCCTTGCAACATCTCTCCCTCACCCTTCAACTGTTGTGATTCAATGGTTTTAAATGAATCTTTATAACCCAACAAGTTCGGAATACTTTTTGCAGATAAATCAATATTAGTCTGCATATTGGTACTTAGAGCTTTTAAGATAGACTGATAGTGACTGACACTATCCAAACTAAGAACTTTTTCAACAACTTTTTGAATGACTTCACGCTGACGCTTCTGACGTCCGTAGTCTCCTTCTGGATCTTGATACCGCATGCGTGAATAAACAAGCGCTTCCTCTCCATTTATTTTCTGTTCTCCAACGCCAATAGAAATGGTGTTAAATTCTTCTTGGTCACTGATAGAAATCGGGGAACCTAGCGTGTTATTGACGGTAATGCCACCTACTGCATCGACTAATTGTTGCAATCCTTGCATGTTGACCATAATATAGCGATCGATATGGATATTCATCATCTGTTGAATCGTTGAAATAGCTAGTTCCGCACCACCACCAGCATAGGCAGCGTTTAACTTGGCTTCTTCAATACGACCATCTTTATGCTGAATTTTAGTCAGAATATCACGTTCCAAACTCAACATCATGGTTTTCTTTGTGTGAGGATTGACGGTCAGCAAAATCATACTATCACTATTTCCAGCCCACTGATCCGTACGTTCCACATTCCCAGTATCAACTCCCATCAACAGAATGGTCATGGGTTCAGTTGCTTCGATAACCTTGGTTTCTTCCCCAATCTTTTTATAGGTTTTTGATAAGGTTTGTGTACCTTGCTGATAAATGGTATAAGCAAAGACACCCACACCCAAAACTGTCACAGCTAGAAAAGCTAGCACCATTCCAATAATTTTTTTAACCATATTTCTACTAATCTATCAGTTTACCCATCAAGTAAACATCAATAAATTTCCCTTCTTCTATATATGCCCCACGCTCTTGGCGACCTTCAATTACAAAGCCATGCTTTTGATAAAGATGGACTGCAGCTTGATTACGAGTTTGGACAGTCAGTTGGAGACGACGCAGAATACCACTTGCTTGTGCCCACTCTATCGCTTCTTCTAGCAAAAAACTTCCCAGGCCATTATTCCAATATTTCTTACTAATCACAATAAAGAGATCTCCAATATGGCGAACTCTCTGGCGCTGGTCAGCCGTAATATTTACAATACCAGCAATTTTATCATTCAGTAAGGCCAGTAAAGTGATTTGATTTTCCGAGTGAGCCTGTTTATCCAAAAACAGCTCCATCTCAGTATCTGTCATCAAAATACCATCCCTGTCTAGACTGGTAAAATCTGTTTCTACACTGACACGATTTAAAAATGATACTAAGGCAGCTGCATCTTTAGGCTCTGCTTCTCTAATGAGCAACTCATACTCCATGTTGAAGCTCCTCTAAGAGTTTTTCTGCACGCAAACCCTTGGCTTGGAAGTTTAATCTGCGACCGTCTTCTTCTTTTAGAATTTCCAATTCTAAATAAGTATCTGGCAAGGCATCACCTAAAAGATGTCCCCACTCAATAACAGTTACCCCGCCACCAAAGAGAAACTCATCCAAATCAATAGAATCAGCATCCCCCTCGATACGATAAACATCTAGGTGGTAAAGTGGAAGACGACCTTCATACTCTCTCACGATAGTATAAGTTGGACTCTTAATCATCTGAGAAATCTGTAATCCCTTAGCAAGGCCTTTTGTAAAGGTCGTTTTACCTGCACCCAGCTCTCCAGTTAAGATTAAAACATCATTCTTTTCTAATAGATGACCCAAGCGTTCCCCTAAGGCTTGTAGCTCTTCTTCATTTTTTGTGTACATACCTCTATTATACCAAAAAGTTGTTCTTTGTCGAGATATTATCTGTGAAGTCCAGATTATGAATTACGAGACTTGGGCTGGTTCTTGTTCTGATTTTAAAATAGGAACAGTAAAAAGAGAACTAATAATATATCTCTCATCAAATGGCTATAAAATGAAACTTCCCAACGAATAACTTTTGGCACCAACAATCCTAGAAAAAACATTCCCAAGGCAATATAAAATGTCATGGATAATATTGACCAAGGATTTTTGAGAACGATTAAAATAGCTAGTCCACTGATAAAACAGACTTGCTTTTTACCCAAAATCTTTTTCAAGGCATATAGATACTTCTGAATCGGCAGAAAGACTAACAAATCAATACCGAATAAGAAAAAGAAACTCGGTAGAAAGACTTCCACAAACTCTTCACCAGTTGCCCCTCCCGTAAGAACATATTCTATGATAATTAAAGCTAAACCTAAAACATTTACCAATAGCAACAGAGTATACAAGAATTGTTTGCTATCTTCTTTAAAAACTGAATAATATTGATTTTGTTGTCCTTTATAGTAGTTTAGTCCTGCCCCAATACTCGCAAGTAGCAACATACCCACTAAATAATAAAAGCAGTTTTGATTTAACATCAAGGACCAAGTAGATAAACTTAAACAAGAACAGCCACCAAGTCCAAAAACCGTCAGCAATAACAAAACTTGAATTTGCTTTTTCATTCTTTCCATCATTTTCCCTCCCTTACTTGCTCTTATTATATGCTAGAAATCCTCACTTTTGCTAGAATATTTCTCAACTGTCAGTTTTCTACTCTAAAACGCAAAAAAAGTTTGATGCAAGTAACCCTTACATCAAACTTTTTGTTATTTTTCCTTAAACCAGAGAGCAATTTCTCGCTTAGCTGACTCTTCCGAATCTGAACCATGTACAACATTTTGGATAACCTCATTTTCTCCAGCAGCTTTTGCAAAATCACCTCGAATAGTTCCTGGTAAAGCTTCTTCTGGACGAGTTGCCCCCATCATAGTCCGCCAAGTTTCGATTACTTTGGGACCTGAAATAACACCCACAAGAACTGGACCTGAAGTCATAAATTCACGAATCGGTGGGTAAAAACTTTGGCCAACCAAGTCCTGATAGTGCTGGTCAATCAACTCTTCTGAAAGCTGTGAACGCAACTCCAATTTTTCGATTGTAAATCCACGTTGTTCGATGCGTTTCAACACTTCCCCCACTAGTCCTCTTTTTACACCATCTGGTTTGATGATAAAGAATGTTTGTTCCATACTTGTCTCCTTTGTCAGCTTCTTTCTTTTATTTTATCACATTTCATGAAAAAATGGAGAAAGTTTTCAGAAAAGAGAAAGAGAACCCGAAGGCTCTCTCATTCTCTTCTATTCTACTGTTTCTTCCACAGTTTCAACGGCAGTATCCACAACTACTTCTGTTGTTTCTTCATTTCCTTCTTCCTCTACTGGAGGATTAAGGTATTCTTCTTCGTTGATAGCATGTGGTTCAAGGTTACGGTAACGGGCCATACCAGTACCTGCTGGGATGATTTTACCGATGATAACATTTTCTTTAAGTCCAAGGAGATGGTCTTTCTTACCACGGATAGCCGCATCAGTAAGGACACGAGTTGTTTCCTGGAAGGAAGCCGCTGACAAGAAACTATTTGTTTCAAGTGAGGCTTTGGTAATTCCCATAAGGACTGGACGACCTGTCGCTGGAACTCCACCTGCGATAAGAACATCCTTGTTAGCATCTGTAAAGTCATTGATATCCATGAGGGTACCCATGAGAAGATCTGTGTCACCTGGATCCATGACACGCACTTTACGGATCATTTGACGAACCATTACCTCGATGTGTTTGTCACCGATTTCTACCCCTTGGCTACGGTAAACTTTTTGTACTTCACCGAGAAGGTAAGTTTCAACTGACAAGACATCACGAACTGCAAGGAGACGTTTTGGTTGGATAGAACCTTCTGTCAGAGCAGCACCACGCGCTACTTGGTCTCCAACTTCAACACGCATACGAGCTGTAAATGGAACGACATATTCCCCTTCACCAGTTTCACCCTTAACAAAGACTTTCTTGGTACGAGTTGATGCATCTTCTTCGATAGCAGTAACTTGTCCTTTAACCTCTGTGATAACCGCTTCCCCTTTAGGATTGCGGGCTTCAAAGATTTCTTGGACACGAGGAAGACCCTGAGTGATATCGGTATTTGAGGCAACCCCACCCGTGTGGAAGGTACGCATTGTAAGCTGCGTTCCAGGTTCCCCGATAGATTGGGCAGCGATTGTACCAACTGCTTCACCAACTTCAACCGCATCACCAGTCGCCAAGTTGATACCGTAACAGTGACGGCAGACACCATGACGAGTGTTACATGTAAATACAGAGCGGATAGTCACTTCTTCCACACCAGCGTTGACAATTTCACGCGCCTTGTCTTCTGTAATCAACTCATTTGGACCAATGATAACTGCACCAGTTTCTGGATGTTTAACAGTTTTCTTAGTGTAACGACCGTTGAGACGCTCTTCAAGAGACTCGATCATCTCTTTTCCTTCTGCGATAGAACGGATCAAGAGACCACGGTCAGTTCCACAGTCGTCCTCACGGATGATAACGTCTTGGGCAACGTCAACCAAACGACGAGTCAAGTAACCTGAGTCGGCTGTCTTAAGGGCCGTATCGGTCATACCTTTACGCGCACCGTGAGTTGAGAAGAACATTTCGAGTACTGACAAACCTTCGCGGAAGTTTGAAAGGATTGGCAATTCCATGATACGTCCGTTCGGAGCAGCCATCAGACCACGCATACCGGCAAGCTGTGAGAAGTTTGAGATGTTACCACGGGCTCCAGAGTCCATCATCATAACGATTGGGTTCTTAGGATCTTGGTTGGCAATCAAGCGTTTCTCTAGTTTTTCACGGGCAGCACGCCATTCAGCTGTAACGGCATTGTAACGCTCGTCGTCTGTAATCATACCACGACGGAATTGTTTGGTGATTTGTTCTACACGTTTGTGTGATTCTTCAATGATTTCAGCCTTGTCATCAACGACTGGGATATCGGCAATACCCACTGTCAATCCTGCGAGAGTTGAGTGGTGGTAACCGAGGTTCTTCATGCGGTCAAGTAAGGCAGAAGTTTCTGTCGTACGGAAACGTTTGAAGATTTCAGCGATGATATTTCCAAGGTTTTTCTTCTTGAATGGAGGGTTGAGTTCAAGTTTGCTGATTGCTTCCTTGATATCTCCACCAAGTGGCAAGAAGTATTTAGCTGGAACGCCTTCTGTCAAGTTGGCATTGTTTGGTTCTTGCAAGTATGGTAGACCCTCTGGCATGATATCGTTGAAGAGGATTTTACCAACTGTTGTAAGCAAGACCTTGTGTTTTTGCTCTTCTGTCCAAGGTTTGTTGAGGCTGTCTGTTGCGATACCAACACGTGAGTGAAGGTGAACATAACCATTACGGTAAGCCATAACAGCTTCATCACGGTCTTTGAAGACCATTCCTTCACCTTCACGACCAGCTTCTTCCATGGTCAAGTAGTAGTTACCCAAAACCATATCCTGAGATGGAGTAACAACTGGTTTACCATCTTTCGGGTTCAAGATGTGCTCAGCAGCTAGCATGAGGATACGAGCTTCTGCTTGAGCTTCTTCTGAAAGCGGTACGTGGATGGCCATTTGGTCCCCGTCAAAGTCGGCATTGTAGGCTTCACAGACAAGTGGGTGCAAGCGAAGGGCCTTCCCGTCAATCAAGACAGGTTCAAAGGCTTGGATCCCTAAACGGTGAAGGGTCGGTGCGCGGTTCAAAAGCACTGGGTGTTCTTTGATCACTTCTTCTAGGATATCCCAGATGCGTTCATCTCCACGTTCCACCAAGCGTTTTGCAGCTTTGACGTTTTGCACGATATCACGCGCAACGATTTCACGCATGACGAATGGTTTAAAGAGCTCGATCGCCATTTCACGTGGCACACCACATTGGTACATCTTAAGAGTTGGACCAACGGCGATAACGGAACGTCCTGAGAAGTCAACACGTTTACCGAGCAAGTTTTGACGGAAGCGTCCTTGTTTACCTTTAAGCATGTGGCTCAATGATTTCAGTGGACGGCTACCTGGTCCTGTGATTGGACGACCACGACGACCATTGTCAATCAAAGCGTCAACCGCTTCTTGAAGCATACGCTTCTCATTTTGAACGATGATACCTGGTGCGTTCAACTCAAGCAAACGAGCCAAACGGTTGTTACGGTTGATAACACGGCGGTAAAGGTCATTCAAGTCAGATGAGGCAAAACGGCCACCATCCAACTGCAACATTGGACGAAGATCTGGTGGAATAACTGGAAGGATGTTGAGAATCATCCATTCAGGTTTGTTTCCAGACTTGTAAAAGGCATCCAAAACATCCAAACGACGGATGGCTTTGACACGTTTTTGTCCAGTAGCTGTTTTCAACTCTTCTTTGAGTTCAGCAATTTCTTTTTCAAGATCTACTTGTTTCAAAAGGTCTTGGATGGCTTCGGCACCCATCTTGGCAACGAATGATCCATAACCATACTCACGCAAGCGCTCACGGTATTCGCGCTCTGTCATGATAGACTTGTGCTCAAGTGGTGTATCCTTAGGATCAATCACCACATAAGCCGCAAAGTAGATAACTTCCTCGAGGGCACGAGGGCTCATATCAAGGGTCAAGCCCATACGGCTTGGAATCCCCTTGAAGTACCAGATGTGAGATACAGGAGCTTTCAATTCGATGTGCCCCATACGCTCACGACGAACTTTTGTACGCGTTACTTCAACCCCACAGCGGTCACAAACAATTCCTCTGTAACGAATGCGTTTGTACTTACCACAAGCACATTCCCAGTCTTTTGTAGGACCAAAGATGACTTCATCAAAGAGTCCTTCACGTTCTGGTTTCAAGGTACGGTAATTGATTGTTTCAGGTTTTTTGACTTCTCCATAAGACCATGAACGGACTTTGCTTGGAGAAGCTAGGGTGATTTGCATACTTTTAAAACGATTTACATCAACCACTATTTCTTCCCTTTCTATTCTAAGTGAACTGCTTATTCTTGTTCAGCAGCTTCTTCTGTTGCTTCCGCTTTTGTTGCTTTCTCAGCTTCTTCAGCTTCAAAGGCTGCTTTAGCCTCTTGGGCTGCTTTTTCGCGGGCTTTTTCAAGGTCATCTACGTGGATGACATCTTCGTCCATTCCTTCATCCAAGTCGCGAAGTTCCACTTCTTGGTCATCTTCGTCAAGGACACGCATGTCAAGACCAAGAGATTGCAATTCTTTGACAAGAACTCGGAAGGATTCTGGAACACCTGGTTTTGGAATTGGTTTTCCTTTTGTAATGGCTTCATATGCTTTCAAACGTCCGTTGATATCGTCAGACTTGTAAGTCAAGATTTCTTGAAGGACATTTGATGCACCGTAGGCTTCAAGAGCCCAAACCTCCATCTCACCGAAACGTTGTCCACCAAACTGAGCTTTACCTCCGAGTGGTTGTTGAGTAACGGTTGAGTATGGTCCGACAGAACGAGCGTGCAATTTATCGTCAACCATGTGGTGGAGTTTGATCATGTACATGACTCCGACAGAAACACGGTTATCAAACGGTTCCCCAGTACGTCCATCGTAAAGGATTGTTTTAGCATCGCTATCCATACCAGCTTCTTTAACAGTTGACCAAAGGTCTTCAGAACTTGCTCCGTCAAAGACTGGTGTTGCGATGTGAATACCAAGAGTACGAGCCGCCATACCAAGGTGAAGCTCCATAACCTGACCGATATTCATACGTGATGGCACCCCAAGTGGGTTCAACATGATATCGACTGGAGTTCCGTCTGGAAGGTAAGGCATGTCTTCTACAGGAACGATACGAGAGACAACCCCTTTATTTCCGTGACGTCCGGCCATCTTATCTCCGACCTTGATCTTACGTTTTTGAGCGATGTAGACGCGAACCAGCATGTTCACACCTGATTGCAACTCATCTCCATTTGCACGTGTAAAGATCTTAACATCACGAACGACACCATCGGCACCGTGAGGTACACGAAGAGAAGTATCACGCACTTCACGAGATTTGTCTCCGAAGATAGCGTGCAAGAGACGTTCTTCAGCTGAAAGGTCCTTCTCACCCTTAGGTGTTACTTTACCTACAAGGATATCACCTTCTTTAACCTCAGCACCGATACGGATAATACCCATTTCGTCAAGGTCTTTAAGGGCATCTTCACCAACGTTTGGAATTTCACGAGTAATTTCTTCAGGCCCAAGCTTTGTATCGCGCGTTTCTGATTCGTATTCTTCAAGGTGAACAGATGTATAGACATCGTCTTTCACCAAGCGTTCGCTCATGATAACGGCATCCTCGAAGTTGTAACCTTCCCAAGTCATGTAGGCAACGATTGGGTTTTGTCCAAGCGCCATTTCTCCATTTTCCATAGAAGGTCCGTCAGCGATGAAATCACCTTTTTCAACGACATCGCCAACTTTTACGAGAGTGCGTTGGTTATAAGCAGTACCTGAGTTTGAACGACGGAATTTTTGGATGTGGTAAACGTCCAATGAACCATCTTCACGACGAACTTCTACCTTGTCAGCATCTGCGTAAGTAACTTTACCGTCATACTGAGCAATCACAGCAGCTCCTGAATCGTGGGCTGCTTGGTATTCCATACCAGTACCAACGTAAGGTGCTTTTGGATTAATCAATGGCACAGCCTGACGTTGCATGTTGGCACCCATGAGGGCACGGTTGGAGTCATCGTTTTCCAAGAAAGGAATACATGCTGTCGCAACGGCAACTACCTGTTTTGGTGATACGTCCATGTAGTCAACAACGTTAGCTGGATACTCTTGGTTGACCCCTTGGTGACGTCCCATGACAACTTTCTCAGCAAAGGTTCCATCTTCGTTAAGACGAGAGTTGGCCTGCGCTACAGTGAATTCATCTTCTTCATCGGCTGTCAACCAAACGATTTCATTCGTAACAACACCTGTTTCACGATCAACCTTACGGTATGGTGTTTGAACAAAACCATACTTGTTCAAGTGTCCGTATGATGACAAGTTGTTAATCAAACCGATGTTAGGTCCTTCAGGTGTCTCGATTGGACACATACGGCCATAGTGAGTGTAGTGCACGTCACGCACTTCATATCCAGCACGGTCACGTGTCAAACCACCAGGTCCTAAGGCTGACAAACGACGTTTGTGAGACAACTCAGAAAGCGGGTTGTGTTGGTCCATGAACTGTGACAACTGTGATGAACCAAAGAATTCTTTAACTGCTGCTGTTACAGGACGGATATTGATAATTTGTTGTGGTGTCAAGACCTCGTTGTCCTGAACAGACATACGTTCACGGACATTACGTTCCATACGAGAAAGTCCAAGACGTACTTGGTTAGCAAGCAATTCACCAACCGCACGGATACGACGGTTCCCAAGGTGGTCGATATCATCTACACGTCCAAGTCCTTCAGCCAAGTTGAGGAAGTAGCTCATTTCAGCAAGGATATCTGCAGGCGTTACGATACGAACCTTGTCATCTGGGTTAGCATTACCAATGATGGTTACGACACGGTCTGGATCCGTTGGTGCAACAACTTTGAATTTTTGAAGAACAACTGGCTCAGTCACAACAGCTGCATCATTTGGAATGTAAACAATCTTGTTCAAATCACCATCCAAATGGCTTTCGATGCTTTCAATCACACTACGAGTCATGATTGTCCCAGCTTCTACCAAGATTTCACCTGTTTCAGGGTCTACCAATGGTTCAGCAATTGTTTGGTTAAGCAAGCGTGTTTTAACATTGAGTTTTTTATTGATTTTGTAACGACCAACTGCTGCCAAGTCATAGCGACGTGGATCAAAGAAACGAGCTACAAGCAAGCTACGTGAGCTTTCAGCAGTCTTAGGTTCACCTGGACGAAGGCGTTCGTAAATTTCCTTCAAGGCTTCGTCGGTACGAGAATCCATTGGGTTCTTGTGGATATCTTTTTCAACAGTATTGCGAACCAATTCGCTGTCACCAAAGATATCAAAGATTTCATCATCACCTGAGAAACCAAGCGCACGAACCAAGGTCGTAAATGGAATCTTACGAGTACGGTCGATACGAGTGTAGGCGATATCTTTTGAGTCGCTTTCAAGTTCCAACCAAGCTCCACGGTTAGGGATAACAGTTGAACCATAGCCCACTTTACCGTTTTTATCAACTTTGTCGTTAAAGTAAACACCTGGTGAGCGAACCAACTGAGATACGATAATACGTTCACCACCATTGATGATGAAAGTACCCATTTCTGTCATAATTGGGAAATCACCAAAGAAAACTTCTTGGGTCTTGATTTCGCCTGTTTCTTTATTGATCAAGCGGAAGGTTACAAAAATTGGTGCTGAGTAGCTAGCATCGTGAATACGAGCTTCTTCTAGCGTATATTTTGGTTCCTTGATTTCATATCCAACAAATTCCAACTCCATTGTGTCTGTGAAGTTTGAAATTGGCAATACATCTTCAAACACTTCCTTAAGACCATGGTCTAGGAAAGCTTTGAATGAATCAGTTTGAATTTCAATCAAATTTGGTAAGTCAAGAACTTCTTTGATTCTTGAAAAACTACGACGGGTACGATGTTTCCCGTATTGAACGTCATGTCCTGCCAAGATGATTCTCCTTTGTAAATAAGTTCCAAGCCTTGTCAATCAGGCTTTTCTAATCGTCATATGGTTTTAAAAACCCCTATCACCGTGTCCCTTTGATGAATTTTCAGAATCTTTAAGTCTTTGTTACAAATGCTTGAAATCCTGAAAAAAAGCACAAAAAGAGCAGCTAAATCTGACTTTTTCAGAAGATTTAACTGCTGTGAGCCTTGTCTGGACAATATTTCAGACAAAACCTACGACAAATGATTATTTATATTATACCCTATTTAGCTAGATTTTTCAAGGGATTCTGTAGATTTTTGGTAAATTTTTTTCCTATAAAAATTGAATTCAACTATTGCTTTACGAAGTTCATTTTCAGTTTAATAGTCCAATAAAAATATAGTAAATTCAGATTCTCCTATTTTATCCTAGGCTGTTTTTCTTGACTTTACTAGGTTTTTCTTTTAATATATATGTATAAATATATAGGGAGGTTTGTTATGAATATCTTGCTTTCTAAAAAAGAACAAGACTTGCTATTCTTATTGGAAGAATTAACCAAACACCATGATTGGATAGAAATTCCAGTCTTGGCTGAAAAGCTGAATTTTTCAATAGAAGAATTGCAAGAACACCTTTTGAAGCTTGAGAAATTATTTCCAAACCTCCTGATACAATCAAGAAAAAAAGCCATTCAATTGCAGTTTGACTTCCAAAATACCTGGGATCCCAAGATTGCGATTTTTGAACAATCCGAAACCTACTCTTTTTTGAACCGTCTCTTTTTCAAAGAGGGACTATCACTTGAGCAAATGTGTCAAGAACTTGTGATTAGTTGCGAACGAATTCAGAAAATCATCCAGCATCTAAATACTAAACTTCCACAGCACTATGGCATCAGCATCCAACTTTCCCCTTTATTCATGGAGGGAACAGAAGAGGACATTCGTGCCTTTTATCTGGACTACTTTATCCAAAGTTACACCTTTCTTGATTGGCCCTTCCCTTCTATTTCTGAAGAGGCACTCACTCAGCTGATTCAGCTATTTTTAAAGGCCCAACAAGTTTCACCCAACCTCAGTAGTTTACGACAAATCAAATATACTCTAGCTATCAATCTGGAGCGCTTTAATAAGAGTCATTTGATTGAAAATCCTACTCCTCTTTTAACCAGTCACTACAGCACCCTCCTGCAAATTCCGCAGTTTGAACAAAATATCAAAAAACTGGCTAAAAAACTTAATTTTGAACCGAAACAGGAGACGCTAGAACAGCTATTTTCAAACCCAGTAAAGTCTCCTCAAATCACAAACAATCCTAGCAATGGAGCACTGGGTAATATTCATCATATCCAAAAATCTTACCGTTTATTGAGCCAAATTCTAGAAGAACTGGCCAAAGAATTTCACCTACAGATTGAAAATCGCGAGGAATTGGTTTGGCTCCTCCACTACACTGCACAATCTGATTTCTTCCATTTACTCAGTAACCAGTCTCTCGACAGACAGAAATCCCAAATTTTAAGCAGTTATCAAGTAGAATTTCCAAAACTATTTGAAGTAAGTCAACACAAATTCCAATCTTACCTGACTGCAATGGGGTTAGAAAATCACCCAAGTAAGCTACAAGAACTTGTCTACACCTTTTCTATACAAGGGCATCGAATTTTAGTCCAATTACTTCAAAAACTTCCCAAAATACGTGTTTTGGTCATTAGTCATCTGGATACTCATCATGCACAAAATCTAATCGACACCCTAACTCACTACGGCAATAATCTCTATCTCTTTGATTCTTGGGAAGAAGCTACTATTTCATTCTCAATTCTCAATCAAATCCCTCACGATATTGTTATTAGCACCTTTCCTGTCACCAACTCTCCGAAACCAATTATTTGTAGCCGGAACCTTTCTACTGCAGAACTATTTCACCACCTCCACCTTTTGGGTTCACAAATTCATAAAGAAAGACTAACTTAGTCGTAACAGAAAACCTGTTGCGATTTTTCTTTTAGTTTAATTTCAAGAAAACGCTTGCATATTGTTTTACTACATGCTATACTGATATAGAAATTTATTGATTGGAGAATCATTATGAGAAAAACACCATCTCAAACTGAGAAAAAAATGGTCTACAGCATCCGTTCCCTCAAGAATGGAACTGGTTCTGTCCTTATCGGCGCAAGCTTTGTCCTACTTGCCATGGCTACACCAACTATCTCAGCCAACGAAAATACTACAAGCAATAAGGGAACTAGCAATGAAACTACTACTGCTCTTGCCCAACCTCTTACTGATACAGCAGTTCACTCTGATAAGAAGGAAAGTGATATTTCTTCGCCTAAAAATGCAAACGCTTCCCTAGCGAAAACAGAAGAAAAACCTGCAACAGAGGCAACTACTCCTGCTGCAAGCCCAGCTGATTCAGCACCACAAACTGGGAAAAATCGTTCAAGTGAGCCAACCACTTCTACTAGTCCAGTAACGACTGAAACTAAGGCAGAAGAGCCAATCGAAGACAACTACTTCCGTATCCACGTCAAAAAGCTTCCTGAAGAAAACAAGGATGCTCAAGGACTATGGACTTGGGACGATGTTGAAAAACCTTCTGAAAACTGGCCAAACGGAGCCTTGTCCTTTAAAGATGCCAAAAAAGATGACTACGGCTACTACCTAGATGTCAAATTAAAGGGAGAACAAGCCAAGAAAATTAGCTTCCTCATCAATAATACAGCTGGAAAAAATCTAACCGGCGATAAATCGGCCGAAAAACTAGTTCCAAAAATGAACGAGGCTTGGTTGGACCAAGATTACAAGGTTTTCTCTTACGAACCACAACCTGCAGGGACTGTTCGCGTCAACTACTACCGTACAGATGGCAACTATGATAAGAAATCTCTTTGGTACTGGGGAGATGTAAAAAATCCAAGTAGCGCTCAATGGCCTGACGGAACAGACTTTACAGCTACAGGAAAATACGGTCGCTATATTGACATTCCTCTTAAGGATGCCGCAAAAGAATTCGGCTTTTTATTACTAGATGAGAGCAAACAAGGAGACGACGTGAAAATCCGTAAAGAAGATTATAAGTTCACAGATTTGAAAAACCATAGCCAAATTTTCCTAAAAGACGATGATGAATCGATTTACACAAATCCATACTATGTCCATGATATCCGTATGACAGGAGCCCAACACGTAGGCACTTCTAGCATTGAAAGTAGTTTTTCAACACTGGTCGGTGCTAAAAAAGAGGATATCCTCAAACACTCTAACATCACTAATCACCTAGGAAATAAAGTAGCTATCACCGATGTTGCAATCGATGAAGCTGGTAAGAAAGTGACCTACAGCGGAGATTTCTCTGACACAAAACATCCCTATACTGTTAGCTACAATTCCGACCAATTCATTACCAAAACAAGCTGGCGCCTTAAAGATGAGACTTACAGCTATGATGGTAAACTGGGAGCTGATCTCAAAGAAGAAGGAAAACAAGTTGATTTAACCCTTTGGTCACCAAGTGCTGATAAGGTTTCTGTCGTTGTCTACGACAAAAATGACCCTGAAAAAGTGGTTGGAACTGTCGCTCTTGAAAAAGGGGAAAGAGGAACTTGGAAACAAACTCTAGATAGCACAAACAAACTAGGAATCACAGATTTCACTGGATACTATTATCAATACCAAATCGAACGTCAAGGTAAAACTGTTCTTGCACTCGATCCTTACGCTAAGTCCCTCGCTGCTTGGAATAGTGACGATGCCAAGATCGACGATTCCCATAAAGTTGCTAAAGCTGCCTTTGTAAATCCAGCAAAACTAGGACCTCAAGACTTGACTTATGGTAAAATTCATAACTTCAAGACTCGTGAAGATGCCGTTATCTATGAAGCTCATGTGCGTGACTTCACTTCAGATCCGGCCATTGCAAAAGACTTGACCAAACCATTTGGTACTTTTGAAGCCTTTATCGAAAAACTAGACTACCTCAAAGACTTGGGTGTAACCCACATCCAGCTCCTTCCGGTCTTGTCTTACTACTTTGTCAATGAATTGAAAAACCATGAACGCTTGTCTGACTATGCTTCAAGCAACAGCAACTACAACTGGGGATATGACCCTCAAAACTACTTCTCATTGACTGGTATGTACTCAAGCGATCCTAAGAATCCAGAGAAACGAATCGCAGAATTTAAAAACCTTATCAACGAAATCCACAAACGTGGCATGGGAGCTATCTTAGATGTCGTTTATAACCACACAGCCAAAGTCGATATCTTTGAAAACCTAGAGCCAAACTACTACCACTTTATGGATGCTGATGGCACACCTCGAACTAGCTTTGGTGGTGGACGTTTGGGGACAACTCACCATATGACCAAACGTCTCCTAGTTGACTCTATCAAATATCTAGTTGATACCTACAAAGTGGATGGATTCC